>DAOTVD010000023.1:0-6374 GCA_034437075.1 Anaerolineae bacterium | reverse complement strand
CATCACTTGCCCACCGTTGGGCCGCACCAAGCCGGATAAGGTCAGCAGGGTGGTGCTCTTACCCGCGCCATTCGCGCCAATCAACGTGACGATCTGCCCGGCCTCTACACCAAACGACACACCGCGCAAAGCTGCAATCGCGCCATAATTCACGGATAAATCTTGCACAGAAAGCAATTCCGCCATAGTTATACGTCTTCCTCGCCCAAATAGGCTTCGATAACGGCGGGGTCTTGGCGTACGGCGTCGGGCGTATCGTGCGCGATGATCTGGCCAAAATTGAGCACATATACCTCATCGCAGACCTGGCCGATTAACGACATATCATGCTCAATCACGAGCACGGTCAGGCCATCCGCGCGCATCCGCAAGATTTGCTCGCCCAAGGCATGGGTCTCGGTGGCGTTCATGCCCGCTGTCGGTTCATCCAGCAAAATGATATGCGGACGTAGGGCCAGCGCGCGGGCCATTTCTAGGCGGCGCTGGTCACCATACGAAAGCCCCCCGGCCAGCGCATCGGCCTTATCGCTCAAGCCAAAGCGGGCGAGCATTTCCTGGGTGGCGGATTGCGCGGCGCGGCGCTCTTGCCAAAAACGCGGCAACATAAAAAAGGCTTCTGGGAAGGTCGCGCGCCCGTGGCCATGCTGGGCAATCCATAGATTATCGCGCACGGTCATGTCTGGCAATAAGCGGATATTTTGAAACGTGCGCGCCAAGCCCAGAGCGGTGATACTGTGGGCGGATTTGTTCTGAATCTCGTGCGTTGTGCCATCCACGGTTAATTGAATGCGCCCGCTCGTGGGATGGTCAAGCCCGCTCATGCAGTTGATGAGCGTGGTTTTGCCCGCGCCATTCGGGCCGATGAGCCCCACGATCTTGCCCTGCGGTACATGCAGCGCGACATTTTGCACCGCCACCAGACCGCCAAATTGACGGCTAACGCCTTCCAGTCTCAGCATCTCAGCCGCGCCCCACCCAACGCACCAGGCGCGCGCGCAAATTGCGCCATAATTGCGGGTCGGTGATGCCGCCGGGCAGATAGATAATCACCAGCACGAGCACCAAGCCATTCAAAAAGCCGATAATCTGTGCTTCGTTGTCGATGAAGTTAACCCCAGTAGCATCAGTCATCGCCTGGAAAACATCCAGACGGCGCAACACTTCGGGAATATACTCTAACGTCATGCCGCCAACAATCGGGCCGATTAGCGTATACGTACCGCCAAACACCGCATAGGCCAGAATATCCACGGCCTGGCTAAAATCATAGGTTTCGGGGGTGATGACGCGCGTCAGATGGCCGCTGAGAGCGCCCGCCAGCCCGGCAATCAGCGCGCCAATGATAAAGGCCAGGTTACGATAGTAGACCACATTAATGCCCATGCTTGCCGCCACGATGCGATCCCGCCGCATGGCCGCCAACGCGCGCCCAAACCGCGAGTCGTGCATCCGGTATAAGAAAAAGGCCAGCAACAGGATCACGATAATGAGATGTTCGGTTTCGGTAAGCACCGGAATGCGGCTGATACCCTGCGCGCCATTCGTGATGCGCACGCGCTCATCGGTTAGCTCGAAGACGACGCGATCAAAATTGCGAATCGACACGCGCGCGATCTCGCCAAAGCCAATCGTGGCAATCGCCAGATAAATATCGTTCAAATGCAGCACCAACAACCCCAGCGGAATGGCGATCAACCCAGCAGCTAGCGCCCCTGCTACCACTGCCGGGAAGAAATCCCAGCCTTCTTGTTGGGTGAGCACGACGCTGACATACGCCCCAATGGCCATGAAACCCGCATTCGCTAGCGAGAACATGCCGCCATAGAGCGTGATATAAATGCTGACGCCCAAAATGGCCGCAATGCACATAAATTGAAAATTGCTCTCGCTGAGCCCAATCGGCGCGAGTGCTTCGAAAATTGGTTCCAGCATCGTCAGACTTTTTCTACTTTTTGTTCGCCCAGCAAGCCCTGGGGACGCACCAACAACGCAATGAACAGGGCCGAGAACACGACCGCATCCTCTAGCCAGCTATAACCCGCCGCGATGGTGATAACCTCCGCGTTAGCAATGAGAAACCCACCAACCACCGTCCCGCGTATGCTACCCAAGCCGCCGATGACGATCACCGTTAGGCCCGTTAGCGCGATGGACTCCCCCATGTAGGGCGTCATGGAGTTGAAAGCCAGACCGTGCAGCACCCCCGCCGCCCCGGCCAAGGCCCCCGCCATGAAAAACGTCAGCGCCACGATTTGCCCATTGTTCACACCCAACAAACTGGCGATTTTGGCGTTAAACGCCACGGTGCGCATGGCTTGCCCCAAGCGCGTATTCGCGACCAAGTATTGCAAAGCGAACATCAGCACCAGCGCCGTCAGCAAAATCGCAATTTGTAGCACTGTAATGCTGACATCCTCTTCGCCGTAGATGAATTCCAGGCGCACGGTCGGATCAAAAGGCGGTTCGATGAGCAGGCTAAACTCCCCCGCCGACCATTCGACGGGCTGATCGCCGGGCACCTGCACCGCTTCGATGCGATCTTGCGGGAAACGCTGGGTATTGGTACCGAAGACGATACTCGCCAGATTGATGAGCATAATCGCCACGCCGATACTACTGATGAGTTGCGCGATACGCGGCGCATTGCGCTGGCGCAAGGGCCGAAACGCGACAAAATCCACCAGCCAGCCCACAAGCCCCCCGCCAACCATGCCCGCCGGCAGAGCTACCAGCAAGGGCAAATCCGCTTGCGTGACGGCAGCCAGCCCCAGGAATGCGCCCCACATAAAAATGGCGCTGTGTGCCAAATTCAAAAGCCCTAAAATGCTAAAGACCAGCGCGTACCCCAGCGCAAACAGGCTATACACACTGCCCCGCCAGACGGCGTTCACGAATTGCTGTTGCGGGTTCAACACGCGCACGTCCAGCAGATAGAGCACCAGATAGGGCACCAAAAAACCCAGGACAATCGCCATCAGTACATAAACTGCCGAGCGCAAGCCTGGGTCTTGCCAAAAACGTGTCATCGCCATCGATGTATTCGCGCAGGGGGGCGTACCGTGGGTAGTGGGTACGCCCTCACCCCCCTGCTGCGTTACTCGCCGAAAGTCTGGGCGGCAGTTTCTGCTGAGAGCAATTCGAATTCGCCATCAATCACGATTTGCGCGACTGGATCGTGCACAGGGTTACGATCTTCGTCAAACGCGAATGTGCCTAGAGGCGATTCAAAGCCTTCGATAGCCGCCAACGAATCGCGAATATCTGCGGAGTCCGCCGAGTTGGCACAGCGGATGGCCGTGGCCATCAACCAGGCCCCAGTGTAGCTCTGTGCCACAAACTGCCCTGGGCGCTCGCCCGCAAACTCGGTGAATTGCTCAACAAAATCCTGGTTGATGTCGGACGGATTGGTGATGTGCCAGGCCGCACCCACGATGACGCCTTCGGCATTTTCACCTGCGCCTTCATCGGGGTCCGCCACGGCGGGGGTATTCACGCCATTACCGCCGATGATCGGCCCTTCGAAGCCCAAGTCACGAATCTGGTTGATCATGGGCACGGCTTCGGCGATTAGAATAGACAGCACAATGGCGTCGGGCTCTAGGGCCAAGACGTTGGTCAACTGGGCGTTAAAATCGACATCGCCAGTCGAGAAAGTCTCTTCGGCCAAAATATCCACGCCGAGGTTATCCAGACTTTCGACAAAGACATCAAATCCGCTAACAGTGAAATCGTCATTGTCGCTATACAGCACGCCGACGGATTGAATGCCGAGAATGTCCACGGCTTGTTCCAGGTTACCCGGGATAACGCTGGCTTCGGGAAGGCTATTGCGGAAGACAAAATCGCCCATTTCGGTGATACCGTTGGCCGTATTACTGACGCCCATCACGGGCACGCCCGCTTCTTGGGCAATCGGGTCGGCGGCGAAAGCTTCGGTGCTGAGCGTCGGGCCAAGAATGGCGACCGCGTTATCTTCGTTAATGAGCTTTTCAAACGCCGCAATCGCGCCCTCGCCGGATGTCGCACTGTCTTCGTAAATGGCGTTCAGGGTCGCTTCGCCCAAGTACCCACTTTCATTGATCTGTTGTACGGCAAGCTGCACGCCTTGCTGCTGCGGATTTCCGTAAATCGAGCCACCACCCGTCAGCGTAAAGACTACGCCCAGCGGAATCTCGCCGGACAGAGCATCTGGCGTGGCGCACTCATCCCAAACACCCATCAGCGGACGGTCTTCATCATCTTGGGCCATGGCAGCCACAGGAACCAATAAACTTAAAATCGCGATCCACAAAACCAGTTTTTTCATTTTTTAGCTCCGTTCATGAACATCTTGCATAAAATTGTGGGCATGATTATACGTCGCCACACTCAAAATGCATGCGGTATTGTTGTGAAAGATGACCAAAAAAAAAAGAAGTTCACATCTTGGCAGGCAAATTAAAGCAAAAAGCCCCGCCAAGGGAGCGGGGCGACGTCTGCTGTAATCAGATGTGTCGGTTTACGCGCGTTTTTCGATGGCGTAGACCTGAGGGGAGTTGTCCAAGTTATAGGGCACCGACTCGATAGCGGTAGTGTGGACATGGTAGAAGTCGGACCAGGAAAGGAAGATAACGGCGGCTTCTTCGTTCATCAGGGTTGCGGTTTGTTCGATGAGTTGCGTCCGCGTTTCTGCATCGCCTGCCGTTTGGATTTGCATATTCAGGGCATAGAATTCGTCATTATCGAAATGACGTTGCGCCCCCGGAGCCGGGTTTACCAAGCCAACCATAGCCTGAGACCAGTCCGAAAGGGTGGTATAGAAGGCGTTCCACAAGATCATGTTACGGTCTGTGCCTGCGCGAATTTCGCTGATGAGCGTGCCAGAGTCCGGCGTTTCAAGCTGAACGCGCACGCCAACCGCCTCAAAGAACCCGGCCAATACTTCGGCATCCGCGCGCAGGGTGTTCGGCGCGGCGAAGGTCAATTCCAGATTGCGCGCTCCGGCTTCATTCAGCAAGCGCATCGCTTCTTGGGGGTTATACTCAAATGGGTCGAGCCCTTCGACGTAGCCATCCATGCCCGGTTGCAAGAGTTGCCCTTGTGGCGGGCGGCCAAAGCCAGCGCGCACCACCTCGTTATAGAGGTCCTTATCGATGGCTAGGTTCAGCGCCCGGCGCACGCGCGGGTCTTGGAAGGCCGGATTGGTGTCGGGGATCATGCTGATGATTTCGGTGGCCAGGGACGATTTTGTACTGACGTTAAAGTCGCCATTGTCAACCAAGGTGCGCGCAATGTCCGGCGGCAGGCTTTGGGCCATGTCAATATCGCCACTTTCTAACGCTGTGCGCGAGTCGCCAACACGGACGTAAGTTGCCGAGCGGATCGGGTATTCGCCGCGCCAATTACCTTCGACATATTCCAGTTCCAGGAGCTCGCCAGGGACGAATTCCGCTGCACGGAAGTAGCCCGTGCCCGCTGCTTGGGTGGTCAGGTCGCCATCCGTCTCATTCATAAACTGTTCGGAAATAACGAACAGGCGCGAGAAGCGCTTTTCGAGGATGGCATCGGGGCGCGTCGCGCGAATGACGAGGTTCAAGTCGTCGATAATCTCGATGCTATCCTGGTTGAATAGGGCAAATTGTGGCGGGAAAAGCTGGAAGTCACTAATCGGAATGCCGTAAAGGGCCAGGTTGTTGACGCCTTCGGTCATCAAATGTTCCATGGTGTATTGCACCGAGCGAGATGTAAAGCGGTCGCCATTGGAGAAAAAGACCCCATCGCGCAGACGAACTTCAATCGACATCGGATCGATCCGCTGCCATTCCAGAGCCAGGCCCGGCAATAATTCGCCATCCGCCGATACCTCGATCAGTGTGTCATAAATTTGGCGGGACTGAAAATAGGTGAAATAAAAGGGATTCAAGTTTGGCTGAATGCTGGTATTGCCCAGCGTGACGTGAGAGGCCAGTTCCCCCTGCGCAGCCACTCCGGCCAGGCTCAGGTTCGGGGAGAAGGACAGCCCAGTGGCCATAGCGCCGGCGGCGGCGGCACCAAGGCGCATGAAGTTACGACGGCTGAGATTGTTCGAAATGATAATGCACTCCTTGTGTAAATACTGGGTATTGCTTCGATCTATGGTGTACGATGCAGTACTATGTATGATGCGATAGTTTCAGGACAGATATGGGCAGTGCGTTTGTCTAAATGATCCCCCTCATCATTCATTACTGGCCAGAATTCAATTTTTGCAGGGCATCCCCTACGGAATTGACACATAAAATCGTAAGCATCAGGATAAGACCGGGGAAAACGGAAATCCACCACGCATCCTGTAAATAGGTACGACCGTCACTCAACATATTGCCCCATGACGGCGTCGGGGGATTAATCCCCAA
>DAOTVD010000022.1:0-3776 GCA_034437075.1 Anaerolineae bacterium | reverse complement strand
GGCGGTGCGTCCTTTGGGGGGTGGGGATGTTGGCGCGTTTTGGCCGCCTCGACGCCCGTATTCGGGTTGCGCAATGTGGCTTCTGGGTCTTGTTGGGGGTAGCTATACCAGTGGGATTTACCTTGTTCTTCGCGCAGTAGATGCCCATAACGGTAGGATTGGGGCTT
This sequence comes from Anaerolineae bacterium, assembly GCA_034437075.1. Classification (GTDB taxonomy): domain Bacteria; phylum Chloroflexota; class Anaerolineae; order Aggregatilineales; family J027; genus DAOTVD01. The sequence continues at coordinate 3,609 of DAOTVD010000022.1, read as the reverse complement.
GGGTTCTGCCGCGTCAGGTGTATGTGGGCTGTCATGTCTTTCGTCTGGATTCAAGGGACCCCCTATTGGGCTACCGATATACAGATCGACCTATGTACGCTATGATATTCTATCATATGCACGAAGACTGAGGTGCATTCATGACCTCTGAAACCATGCGTTTAATTATCTCGCCTGCGCAAGCGGGCAGCCTGAATATGGCCATCGACACGGCCATTATGGAAGGGGTGGGAGATGGTTTACACCCCCCCACCTTACGCCTATATGCGTGGCAACCGGCCTGCCTATCCCTGGGCTATACGCAATCGGAAGATGACATCGATATGCATCGCCTAGCGGCGCGGGCCTGGGATGTTGTGCGTCGCCCGACCGGAGGGCGCGCCATCCTGCATGTGGACGAACTTACCTATAGCATCGCTTTGCCACAAGCACACCCCTTGGTAGAGGGCGATATTGTGACCAGTTATCGCCGCCTGAGCACTGCATTACAAGCAGGCTTGCAATATTTGGGCATCACGCCCGAAACAGCGCCCTATATGAAAAACAACGACGATAATGCGGTATGCTTCGTGAAGCCCTCGGCTTATGAAATCATGGTTGAGGGGCGCAAACTCATCGGGAGTGCCCAGGTGCGGCGCCAAAAGGCAGTGTTGCAGCATGGCTCTTTGCCGCTATCTGGCGATTTAGGACGTATCTGCGATGTTTTGCAATATGCGGACGAAGCGGCGCGCCACATGGCACGCCAGCAGGTTTATCAACGTGCTACAACATTGGCGGAGGTGTTACCCAGTGTGGTGACATGGGAGCAAGCCGCACAAGCTATGCGCCAGGGATTTGAAAACACGTTTGGCCTTGAGCTTCAAGAGGAAACGCTCTCGGCGAGCGAGGCCCTGCGCGCCGAGCAATTGCGCCATGAACGATACCACCAAACCGCATGGACAGCGAGACAATAAACGATGGTCGTTGGCACAGCAATTCTTGAACTACATTTACCGGGCGTGCATTCTCTGAAGGAAAAACGAGGCCGTTTGAAGTCGCTCATGGCCCAGGTGCAAAAGAAATTTAACGTGTCTACGGCGGAGGTGGGGCTGCATGATGTATGGCAATCGGCCACCATTGGCCTCTGTGTGGTCAGCACCCAACGTAATCATGCAGAAGGCATGCTCGAAAACATCATTGATTGGATCGAACATCACCGCCCCGACCTGGATGTAATTGAAGAACGAATCGAGACCATTCATCTATGATTATTTACCCAGCTATCGACATTAAAGATGGGCATGTGGTGCGTTTGGTAGAAGGTGATCCGCAGCGCACAACGCGCTATAACCCCGACCCCGTGGCCGTTGCGCGCGAGTGGGCGTCCCAAGGCGCGGCATGGATTCATATCGTGAATCTGGATGGCGCATTCAGTACCAAGGCCGACATCCTGCCTATTGTGACGCAGATTGTCGCTATGGGGTTGTCTGTGCAATTGGGGGGGGGCTTACGCAGCGCGGAGGCCGTCGCGCTGGCGCTTGAGGCTGGCGCCGAGCGGGTCATCCTGGGTACGGCGGCTGTCAATAACCCGGAATTTGCAGCGGAGATGGTCATGCAGCATGGCCGCGAGCGCATTGTCGTTGCTCTGGACGCCAAAGATGGCAAAGTGATGACGCACGGTTGGCAGCAATCTTCGGCCTGGCACGCCCACGATTTAGGGCGCAAAATGGCCGACTATGGTGTGCAGCATGTCCTGTATACGGATATTAGCCGTGATGGCAAGCTCGGCGGCGTGAATGTTAACGCGACACAAGCATTGGCCGAGGCGACTGGATTGGCCGTCATTGCATCTGGTGGGGTGCGTTCTCTGCAAGACGTGCGCGCGTTGCTAAGCACTGGCGCTATCGCGGGTGCTATTCTGGGCAAAGCGCTTTATGAAGGGCTGATCGATTTACCCCAAGCCTTGAAACTGGCCGACTCCTCCGCCTAGGTGCTGTGTTTATCGCGCTTCAAGCGCCGATACGCTGGCGAGCGCTGCCCCAACAATCCCCGCGTGGTTACGTAGTTGGGCGGGCACGACCTCCACGGAGGTTTTTTTGAAGCGTGGCACGAATTTATCAAATTTTTTGCTGACACCCCCGCCAATGATATATAAATCGGGCCACACCAACAATTCCAGACGATACAGATAGCGGTCAACCCGCTTGGCCCATTTTTTCCAACTTAGGTCTTCATCTTCGCGGGCGCTGTTGGCGGCTTTGTCTTCGGCATCTTTGCCTTTAATTTCGATATGCCCGAGTTCCAGGTTCGGGATTAGGCGTCCGTCGATGAACCCCGCCGTCCCGATGCCAGTCCCCAAGGTGACGATCATCACCAAGCCCTTGCGCCCTCGCCCGGCGCCGAACTGCATTTCTGCGACACCAGCGGCATCTGCATCATTTAACACACGCACAGGCTGACCGATTCGGGTTTCGAGCACTTGCTGTAAATCGTAGCCAATCCAACTATCATCGACATTTGCGGCAGTCAGCACGACACCTTGTTTGATGACCCCCGGAAAACCACAACCAATGGGGCCTTTCCATTCGAAAGCGTTGACGATCTCCTGTATGCATTCGATAACGGCCTCTGGCTTAGCGGGCTGGGGCATCGGGATGCGGAAGCGCTCCGCTGCGAATTCCCCAGTGTTTATGTCGATGGGCGCCCCTTTGACCCCCGAACCGCCGATGTCAATTCCCAGAATTTGCATGGTTCGACGTCCCTTCCACAATTTCAATAGTTTCAATATTTTGGCGCAAGGCGATGATTTCGGCCTGAAAGTTTTGTAATGCTTCTTGTTGTTCGCGCGTGTTCTGCGCGACGACTTCCAGATGGCTGAATACGGGAGCCAAAATCTGTTGGCCATATTGCAATAGCCGACTGCGTTCACGGTCGGTCAGGTCTTGCAAAGCTTGGCGATAGCTCTTGCGCAGGGCGTCTAGGCGTTCGTCCAGTTCGTTATAAGCCGCACTCCGCAATCGGTTCCAATAACGGTAAGCGAGCGCTCCGCCGCCCAGCATAACGGCTGGTCCGATGATCATGCCCAGTCCGACGCCAAGCGCGGTAGCCGTCAGCGCGCCCGGCGCAGCGACCCCCGCAACAAACGCGACAATGCCCCCCACCACCCCCACCACACTGAGGGTAAAGCCAGACATATTCGTAGAGAAGATATTATGCAAGCGCGCGCCCAGGTTATTTTCGCGGTATGACTTCAACTCCGCATCGGCAATCGCGATGGCTTCTTGCAAGGCTAAGCGCTGCTCGGAGTAACTCCCGGCATCGGGGGAAGTAACCTGTTCTTCTAACAGCGCTTCCAATTTATTTAGGCGGTCGATGATACTGCGCCAATAGCGGCGACTGCTATCTACGACGGCGCTGGTGTAATCTTCGGAAATGTCGTTAATTTGCTGTAATGCGGAGCCGACCACGTCGGCCTCGAACTTTTCGCGAATAGCGTCGCGGTCTACGCCCCCAGATAAGAATCGTTCGCCGGATAACGACAAGTTGTCTTTGATGAACGCCCGCCCGCGCTGGCGGATTTGGTCAAAAACGCGGTCTAGTTCTTGCATAGATGTCTCTAGCTGGGCATTC
>DAOTVD010000021.1:0-10284 GCA_034437075.1 Anaerolineae bacterium | reverse complement strand
CCAAGTAACAGAAACTTTGTCATGATGTGGCTATATCCGTATGCTTTTTCGTTGATGCTGATCGTGTGGGGCGCGGTGCTGCTATTGATAGCAGCGCGTTTAGGGGCTTGGCGGGCCGTAGGTGTGGGCATATTGGCCGCCGTGCTAGCCTATCTTGCCTCGCGCAGTTACGAAGGCTTGAATCCACTTTTATACATTATACCTGGGTTGTTGTGGCTGGCAGGTGAGCGGGGTCGGAAATCGTTGGGGCTGGCGTTGGGCTGGTGGGGGGCCACGAGCATAGGCTTTGCGCAGTTCCTCATCCCATTTTTACGTAGGGATGAAACGTCACATTATCAGACATTCCATCGCACACCAGGAGAGCCCATTCGCCTCTCAGACCTCCGACAAGAGACAGAAATATTCCTGAATAACGCCTTTCCATTGACACGTATTGCCGAAACTCCCTTGGACGCGCGCTTTCAGATAGTATTGTTACTGGTGGTGTTTGCTTGTGGCTGGTGGCTACTCATGCGCCGCTACCGTCATTTAATGACCTTGCCCAGCCTGCCCCATTTGGGGTTAATGGCGCTCGTGGGCATCGGCATCATGGCGCTGACAGCGGCCCCTTTCATTTACGCTGGCATCGCCGAATTCGACCGCGCCCAATTTTTTCCTGGGCTTGGTGCTGCGCTGGTGTGGGTCGCCCTGGCGGGCCTGGCGGTGACAGTGCTAGCGCGCCGCTTGGCTATCCAACCCGCCCATAGCTTGGGCGTGCTGTGTGGGCTGGGGCTGTTGGTGGGCGGGCAGTGGCACACCGATATGAGCGACTATTGGGCGCAATGGGCGTCTTTTGACAACCGCACACTATTTTATCGCGACTTGACGACTCTAGCTCCTGCCCTAGAAGCCGACACGCTAGTGCTGACAACGGGCTGCCACGACGCCGACACCCCGGCAGGCTATGCCCTGAATTTCGATCTGGCCTGGGGCTTTGGCTACTTGTATAAGCAATACGCCGACAATCCGGTGTATATTGGTCGCTTGCGCGATCAGTCCTATACCGCTCAAGGGGTTGCGATGCATGTGCCGTATCCGCCCGAAGAACGTGATGGTTTTGTGGCAAGCACTACCACATCGGCTGGCTTTAATTATGATCAATTGGTCGTTGTAGAATGTGCGCCGGAGGGCCTGCGCATCATGGAGCGCTTTCCAAGTGAACATTTGCCGCCCGGCATTCAACCCGATGGCTATAATCCCCACGCCCGGATTCATGCCGCATGGCGCACCCCAGCACAGCGCCTGATCTTGGCGCGCTGACCGCGCTGCTTGTCGCGAACTATACAACTTGACAGCAGCGGACGGTCTTGGGCTTGTGCGGGGTCGTTAGCTTCTGGCTTTCATCGCTATTATGGCGATACTTTCAAGGGGCTGAAGCCCCTTGTTAAGTGGCCACGAAAGGTCACTATGGGTTAACAAAGGGTTTTAGGCTTTTCCAGAAAAATAATTACCCCTCCCCATCCCCATCCCCGAATTCAGGGAGGGGCTATGATGCGCATGAGTAAGTTCTTCCCCCGAATTCGGGGGGAGCTAGAGGGGGGTAAAATCAAGCCGGTATCCTTTTCGACAAAAGCAAGCGGCATAGTTAAATACTTGGAAAAGCCTTATCCGGGATTCCCGTTATCATTACCCTAATCGCGTACAAAGCGCGTGCCAAGTGCGGCGGGCGGGTCGGAGCGCAAGAAGCGCCGCGCCGCAGGTCGCCAAGGCGGCGGCACAAAAACCAATAATCGTTCTGCGAAGCCACTCGCCACGAACATCAGCGTTAGCAACATCAAGAACCATGGTGTCATGTTGATGACATGCACAGGCAATGTCAACTGATCTTGGCGCTGCAAATAAAGTGCCAATGCCCGTAAGCCAACGATGAGATAGGCCCCGAACAGGATGCGGTAAGGCTTCCAGGTGCCGAAGATGACAATCGCAAGCGCGATCCAACCCTGGCCCAGGGTCAAATCCTCGCGCCAACCAAGCTGCACATCCAGCGAATAAGCCGCGCCCGCTAAGCCGACTAATGAGCCGCCAATCGCTACATAGGCCACCCGCATGAGTTGCACCCGCGCGCCACGTACATATGCCGTGGCGGGTCGTTCGCCCAAAGCCCGTAAACCCAGCCCTGGCCCCGTGCGATAGATGTAGAACCACAGCACGAAGGTCAGCACAAAACTAAAATAGACCATTAAATTATGCTGGAAAAAGATTTGGCCGATCACGGGGATATCTGCCAAAAGGGGCACGGGAACATAAGGAATCTCGACATCCCCGCCCGGCAAATTGGCGTAATCACGCCCCAGGAAAGTGCTCATATCGGCGCATAAGATGGTCAGTACAAAGCCCACGGCAATCTGATTCACGCCGAGTGTAATGTTGGTCAGGATGATGATGAGCGCCACAACCATACCCACGATCATGGCCGCCAAGATGCCGGTTTCAGTGCTGCCCGTCTCTAATGCGACAGCAAAACCCGCCATCGCCGATAGCAAGATCGTACCATCTAAGGACAAATTGACCACGCCCGCCCGTTCGGTAATGAGCTCGCCCTGTGCAGCAATGAGTAAGGGCGCAGCAGAACGGACGATCTCGGCCAGTGTATTGATGAGTTGTTCGTTCATAGCTGTTGATCCTCCGCCATACTCGCCGACTGCGCCGCAACCCGACGACGTTCCTGCTGATGTTCGATCTGTTGACGCACACCATCGAACAACAACACGGCCAACACGAGCACCCCTTGCAAGACGTTCACCAAAGACGAATCAAGCCGCAATGAGGACTCGACCCGCTGCGCGCCGGTGTTCAGAAACGCAAACGCAAACGCGATAATCGGCACCAACCAAGGGCGGATGCTGGCCAACAAAACCACCAACAACGCCAAAAAACCGATGCCGCCCGAAGCGTTGGCCTGCAATTGCCCCGTCGGTGGATGCAAGACGATGATCGCGCCACCTAAGCCACTCAAGGCACCGCATAATGCCATCGACAACCAAATATTGCGCTCGACCGGGATACCGAGCGCCTCTGCCGAGGCCATGCTGCGGCCTATGGCTTTGAGTTGCAAGCCAAAGCGCGTGAAGTATAAGATATACGCCACCAACAAAAATCCCACGACCGCGATAGCGATGGCCTCGTAACTGACAAATGCGCGCTCAACTATAGCCGCAGGGAGCAATTTTTCTTGATCGAAGGGTAACGTACGGCTGCCTGTGCCGCCTGTCGGAGGCGACCAAGGCCCGGCAAGTAAGTAGGCTGAAAACAATTGGGCGATAAAGTTCAGCGCGACGCCACCAAAAATCTCGTTGACCCCACCCCGCGTGCGCAAGATACCCGCCAAGAGGGCCCACGCGCCACCAGCGACGACAGCCGTGCCCATTTGAGCAAATAGTTGTAGCTCACGATTGGGCAATTCCCAAAATAGCGCGCCCAACGAGGCCCCGACAGCGCCCATCGTCAATTGGCCTTCAATGCCGATGTTCCATAAGCCACTGCTAAAGGTGATCAATAAGCCCGCGCTACACAACAACAAAGGTAAAAGATTGCGCATCACGCGCGCCCGGCTGCTCGACCGCTCCCAAGCGCCGCTATACAGGGCGTCCCAAACTTCTTGCAGCGTCACGCCTTCGGCGCGTAATACCAAATTGATGAGGATCATAGCGACCACAATGCCGCCTAAGAGCGGCAAAAGCACAATTACCCCGCGCCGTAGGGCCTCCCAAGTCGCGCTCATAAGCCTTGGCCTCCGATGAGCAAGCCGAGCGTATTCGGGTTAATATCGGCCTGAGCTTCGACGAGCTTGTACTTCCCACTGGAAAAGACCATCACGCGGTCACTATATTGGACAATCTCGTCCAGGTCTGGCGAACTAAAAATAATCGCGGTGCCCTGTTCGCGGCGGCGCAATAACAAGCCCCAAATATTTTGCGCGCTGTTCACGTCTAAGCCGCGCGTCGGATTTTCTAAAAATACCAATTGCAAATTATCGGGCAACAACGCCAGTGCGACACGCTGCTGATTGCCGCCCGATAGCGTCTGTATGGGGCTGGTCGGGCCACCGCGTATATCATAGGTTTGGATGGCCGCACGCATATTGTGGCGTGCCGCGAACCAGTTAATCCAGGGCGCACGCCCACGCATGATTAAGGCCATATGTTGGGTAAGCGTTAGCCCGCTCACCAACCCTTCTTCTAGGCGCCCCGCCGAAAGATACGCCAGACCACGTTGCCGTAAATCGCGATATGCTTTCCAGACGGTGGATTGCCCCCGAAAGCGCATGCTATTGGCATCGGCGTGCATATTGTGAAACACCGCATTCAATAGCGGTAAGAGCGTCACGGCTGCCACCACCAACAAGGCTGTCACAAACACGGTTTCCGAAACGCCTAAAAGCCGCTCGAAGATGATCGCCAAAAGCACAAAAACCAAGCCGCTCATCACATGGTCGCCCCAACTGACGCGCCCAATGCCCGCGCAATGCCGCATAAACGCGACCTGTCCGCTACCATCCAAACCCGCTAAGCCGATCACCTCGCCCGCATGCACATCAAGCGAGATGTTCTCGATGCTGATATAACGTGTCTGAACCGTTATACCCCGCACTTGCAATATGGGCTCGCCCAGCGTAGCGCGCTCTAGTTGGATGGGGGCTGGTGGTTGGCCAAACATCAAGCGCACCAACTCGGCGGATGCAATCGGGGTGCTGGGTGTGCCCGTCACACGACCGTAACGCAAAACGAGAATCTCATCGCATAAGGCATGTACATCTTCTAATTTGTGAGTCACGATAGCGATCATCAGGCCATCTTGGGTAGCCAGTTGGCGCAATGTGGCAAACAGGCGCACGCGCTGTTCTTCCGAAATACCCGTGGTAGGCTCGTCCAAAATCAGAATACGCACGCCCAACGAGAGCAGACGCACGATTTCAAGCTGTTGGCGTTCGCCAATGGTCAAGCTTTCGATGAGCGCATCAGGGTTTAGTTCGAAGCCGAAGCGCTTGCACAAAGCGAGTAAGTCCGCGCGATGCCGTCCCCAATCGGGCAACCATCCGCTATCGGGCCGTAAGGTGATGTAATTTTCTAAGATGGTCATGGATGGAAAATCGAGGGGGTCTTGATAGAGCATACCAATGCCAGACTGAATGGCATCGTTGGGGCTTTGGATGGTGATGGGGATTCCATCTAACAACAAAGTACCACCGGCATCAGGCGGCTGATAGCCCGCGATAATCTTCATGAGAGTGCTTTTTCCGGCGCCATTCTCGCCCAGAATGGCGTATGTTTTGCCACCCTCAAAGGTATAGTTGATGTCGTTATTGGCTTTGAGCGGCCCAAAGGTTTTGGTGATATGGCGCAATTCGAGTTGCATATTGTTTATCCTGAATCGCAAAAATAAAGAGAGGCGATGGCTCGGCATCGCCCCCCATTGTGTGTCGATCAGCCGTTGCGGTTATTCACCCGCTGTGCTGTCGCCTTCCATGCCTTGCAGCAATTGCGGCAGATACCAGATTTGGTCGCGTGTGGCGACTTCGCCATCCGGCACATATTCTGTGCCATCCTGCAAGGACAGCGGGCCTGTCCATAGGTTAAAGCCTTCTTCGGCTCCTAAGTCACCTGTCGAAAGTTGGTCGATAAATTCTTGTAAGGTGGCTGTGTCTTCTTCGCTAAGGCCCTCGCCAGGGATATAGCCAATCGGTGAGCTATCCAGGTCGTTTAGTGCGTCCCAATTCGGCGGCACCCAATCCCAAGAAGGCTCAAATTCACCCGAACGAATGTCATTAACCAGATCAACATAGTCTGGGCCCCAATTGAAGTAGGGGACACCCAGGCAGGCTTCGGGGGCAACTTCACAAGCACCGATGTAATCATACGGCACGGCATATACATCTTCGCCTTCACGATTACGTTGCTCCGCCACGACGATGGCTTCGGTTGTATCGATGCCACTGATGATGACATCTGAGCCACCGTTGAAGAAGTCGTTAGCGACCTCGGTGGGGCTCAGTGTCACGCCGGGAATCTCGAACCAGAAACCGATCCAGACGACTTCAAAGCGCAACTCAGCGGGGTCCATCTCACGATATTCTTCGTAGCAGTAGCGCGCACCCAAGTAGGCGGAAGCCGTCAGGCGGCGCGTTTCGTTATTGATCAATGGCCCCAGATACGAAATTTGGCCGGTTTCGGTTTGCAAGGCCGCCGCACAGCCCGCGATCATCTTGCCGTATTCCATTTCGCCCATTATGTTGGTGACGTTGGGGGGCGCTTCGCCGGTCAAGACGGCATCGCCGGAGATGTGCAAGAAGGTAATGTCTGGATACAGCGGTGCCACGGCATTGACATCATTTTTATATTCATCAGAATTGGCGATGATAAGTTGTGCGCCCTGGTCTACCATATCCTCTACCACCAGATCGAACGGTCGGTCGGGATTATCTGCCGGGTTAATGCTCTCTACCCAGATCATCTCAGCACCCGGGACGTTTTCTTCGACATACAGCCCGCCTTCATAGTGGGCTTGGCTCCAACCTGTGTCATCGTGTGGGCCGACCAAGATCATACCGAAGATGAATTCTTCATCCTCTTGGGCCATCTCACCCGGCCCGTTGGCAGGGTCTAGTGCGCCACCGTTGGCAATTGCGACGGGCAACGCCGCTAGCAACAGTAAGAAAAAAGCAATGCGTATGTGTCTCATAGATCATCCTTTATTTTCGTATGCTTGCTAAAGTATCTTTAATGTACCCAAAATTCACCCTAGCGCACAAGTTAGCTATTACAAGTTTTCAGGAAGACTATATGGTCATTTTGACGAAACCAGCCCATAAATTGCCTATATTCCGGTATCCCCTCAATAGCGAGTGGAAATTAGGCACCGCATAGTCGCCTGAGAATACGTAAACTGATGGGATGAGTTTAGCTGAATGTGCTCGAAGCCCAACAAACCGAAATCAAGGCGTTGCGCGACGAGAATCAGCCATTGCGAGACGAGATCAAGCGCTTGAAGGGTGAAAAGGGTCAGCCCAAGTTCAAAGCATCTGGGCAGACCAGCCAGGATGTGTCGTCGGAGTCAGAACCGCGTAAGCGTCGCCGCCAACGAAAGAGTCCGACGATCCATGCGCAAGTGCTGATATTGCATTTTGCGGGTCATATGACCCAATCGCGCATTCACGGCTGGCTCAGCCAGTTGGGCATCAAGATTTGAATGAGTAGTCCCTTCGGGACACAGTTTCACACCGTGGGCTCCAAAAGTCGCCAAGCCGCCCCAAAAGCGACCAATGCGTTCGCAACCCTGGCGGTTGGCATCGCTCTTATCATGATGCTAGGAGCCGCCGACGCAGGGCTCGGTGGGTTCGTGAGTGCCCCCAGCGACTTACCCGATGTTGACGTGGAAACCCTAGTCGGATTTGACTACCATACTGTTCTGATGAACACCTAAGGCTTTTCCAGAAAAATAATTACCCCTCCCCAGCCCCTCCCCGAATTCAGGGAGGGGCTATTATGCGCACGAGTAAGTTTTCCCCCCGAATTCGGGGGGAGCTAGAGGGGGGTAAAATCAAGCCGGTATCCTTTTCGACAAAAGCAAGCGGCATAGTTAAATACTTGGAAAAGCCTAAGCGCATTGTGTAGCCGATACGGCACCCGATGCGCGGCGTTGTTTTGTGTGGTGCGTCTGCGCAACAACAAGGCGGCGCAGCAGCCATATAGCAACGCCATTGGCGACAAAAAAACGAGGGTAAAACCCTTTAGGGTTTCATCCTCGTCTGTCGTTTACCATCAGCCAGGGACGCTAGCGCGTTTCATGGCAAGGCAAATTTGCGGCTATTCGCTGGTATCGCTCATGCTGGGGGGCAACAGAACACCGTCAATCACATGGATAAGGCCGTTACTGGCTTCGATGTCTGGGGTGGTGACCGTGACATTATCGTTCAATATGACCTGGTCATTCTCAATGGCGATGCTGATCGGCTCGCCCAGCAGCGTGTTGGCTTCGTCCAGGCCCACAACTTGCGAGGCCGGAACTTCACCCGCCACAACGTGATATTGCAGGATAGTGGTCAGCAGTTCAGTATCCGCCAATAGTTCTTCCGCTGTCAGGCCAAGGGCATCCAACGCTGCGGCAAAGGCATCATCAGTGGGCGCGAAGACGGTGAAGGGGCCTTCATTCGACAGTATATCGGCCAGCCCCGCAGCTTGGGCAGCCTGAAGCAGTGTCGAGAAGTTCCCGGCGCTTTCGGCGACCTGCACGATATTACCAGGGCCAATGCCAAGAGTACTTTCTGTGGCAGAGAACACACGCACCTCGGGGCTATCCGGCGTGCCAATCGCGACGATCAGATAAAACGTATTGTCCATGAGCTCGGTGCCGGGCAATGCCAGGATTTCTGTACCGTCGGCGGCAGTAACAATGCTCAGATCATACGTCCCGGTGGGCACGGTATCCAGAATGAAGAAACCATCGTTATCGCCCAACTCGCCGGGGTAGGCCAGGTCGGTCACTAGCGGGGTATCACCAGCGACAACGTTCACAGTGGGCGCGCCTTCAATGGCGTGCAACACATTCACCTGAGCGTTACCGCTCGGCAATCCAGCGATACTATCAGACGTGAACGTGGCGGTTAGGGTGCCGGCTTCGAGTGACCCCACCGCCGCGATGGTCGTCAGCGTGTTAGCAGCAAAAGTCAGCGTCAGCGGCCCAATAGCGGCTTCTTCAATCGAGGTGCCCGACGGGGCGACTGCGATTTCATATTCACCGGAGGCCAGGCCCACGAGGCCAATCATATTCGGATATTCCAGGGCTTCTACCGAGACTACGCCATTGACGTAGATATCGACGGCGGGTGTATCTGGCGAGAAGTGCCCGATGCGCACGAACGCATTCGTTTCGGCTTCGTCCATTGCCATATCATCTTCGCCCATGTCTTGCATCATGGAAGGCGGCAGCAGAACTTGGTCGATGACATGGACAACACCATTGCTAGCGTCAACATCCGGTATGGTAACAGTAGCGTTGTTGACCATAACGCCCTCGTCTAACGCGATGGTCACGGGTTCACCTTGCAGGGTGGCGACATCGCCCGCGCTGAGGTCTTGCGAAAAGACTTCGCCCGCCACGACATGGTATTGCAAGATGGTGGTCAGGGTTTGTGTGTCGGCCAGCAACTCGTCGGCAGTCAGCCCGAGTTGGTTCAGCGCGGCCTCAAAGGCGGCGTTCGTGGGCGCAAAGACGGTGAAGGGGCCTTCACTGCTGAGGGTTTCGCCCAAACCAGCGGCTTGTACAGCCGCTTCTAAGGTCGAAAAGTCTTCATTGTCAACAACAATATCAGTAATGGTCGGTGCTTGGGTGTCGTCCTGGGCCCAAGCGGGGGTGACAAGACTGCCCAGCAACAGGATCAGGCTAAGCAATAAACTGAACTTACGCAACATCAAAATTCCTCCGTATGAAGTACTTACAGGTATGAGCGGTGGGTCAGCCCTTAACGATGCATAATCTTCGCCAAGAAGCTGCCAACCTACCTTGCGTCATTATATGGGCCAGGTGACATCATACGTGCGCTCATCTGGCCCATATTGGGTTGGGTCAAAAGGGTGCTTTTATCTCGCCCAGCTTCTATCTGCCTGGATGTCAGAGGGCATACGGATGCGCATACGATACAGTGCTGGTCGCCATAACAACCGGGGTGCCGAATGACACCCCGGTTTTCGCCTTTTGCGGCCCGCCCGGATATTTCAATTTTGGTTTTGTGTCGCAAACAAGCAAGCGCATTCGTGATAGTCTCAATTACGTGCTTTGGCTGCGAAAAAACACCGCGATCTGCTGGCGCGGGGCGATCTGATCGCTCTGGCCCTAAAATACGTATCTTCACGAATGCTAGATTGATTTGTAACTGCTCAGGCTATGCCAATTCTTCCCCCTCACCCCCTTAATCCCCCTCTACCAGCCGCAAAGCGGCGTTTGGGAGAGGGGGAAAACGACCCGAAACCGACACTTTTTGCCCCTCTCCCAGGGCTGAAAGCCCGTTTGGGAGAGGGGTTGGGGTGAGGGCTGAGTAGTTACCTCCGAACAATAATATGGGGGGTCAGGCAGGCCTGCCCCCTACGAGGTTATTTGCGGGGCAAAATGTTCACACATAGGTTAAAGCTCCCTTGAAAATCACTATGGTAGAGCAATCCTGAGCGCCCTGCACTTGATAATAACCTCAACCTAGAACTTGTGGGTAATGTATAGTCGAATTCAGGGAGGGGCATTCTGTCAAGCCCTAGT
>DAOTVD010000020.1:0-9712 GCA_034437075.1 Anaerolineae bacterium | reverse complement strand
CCGCTTTTGCCTGTTTTACGACTGCTGCCGCCGCGCCCGCCATCCGCCGCGCGAAAGTGGACTTGCCCGCCAAAGCGGCGCAAGGTGTTTAGCTTTTCGTTGCCAATGAAGATGACATCCCCACCTTTACCCCCATCGCCGCCATCGGGGCCGCCGCGCGGCTCGAACTTCTCGCGCCGAAAGTGGATCATGCCATCGCCGCCCTTGCCACTTTTTACGTAAATCCGTGCTTCGTCTATAAATTCCTGGCTCATCATATACCTGTTTTTCTTTGAACCTTTTTATTATGGCACGCCTTTCTATGATTTTCATTAAATTCAAGGGCCTGTCATTGCAAGGGGCAACCGCTTCGCCCTATAATCTGCATACACGCTTTGCGGGCGCTTTTCGGCGCCTCGATTCATGATAACGTTTAGGACAATCGCCGTATGGATCTTCTTTTTGGATTAGTCGCCTTTGTGGTGGTGCTCATCCCACTCATTATCATCCATGAACTGGGCCATATGCTCGCCGGAAAATCCGTGGGCATCAGCATTCTGGAATTCGGAATCGGCTTTCCGCCGCGCATGGCCAAACTGTTTCAATGGGGCGAAACAGAATTCACACTAAACTGGGTGCCCCTGGGGGGCTATGTGTTGCCCTATGGCGAAGATTTCTTCAAGCCCGAAGGCGAAGGCGAGATGGCCGAGCGCCGCGAGGATTTACAAGTCGCGGGGCGCAATGTAGACGAACTCGTCAGCGTGCACCAAGCCAAACCGCTGCAAAAGTTGTGGTTCCTGTTCGCTGGGCCACTCGCCAACTTCGTGGGCGCGTTCATCATCTTTTTGATTATCCCGCTATTAGGCTTGCCCACCCGCTTTTCGGACGCGCAAGTGGTCGAAGTTTTGCCGGATAGCCCCGCCGCGACCGCCGAACTGCAACCCGGCGATACGATCACGCATGTGAATGGCGAGGCGCTCGACAACGGCCAGTTACTAGAATTCTTGGTACAGGACGCCATCGCGGATAACCCCGACGAACCCGTTACCCTGCGCGTTGACCCGGCAGAGGGCGGTGAGACGTACACTGTTGACTTGATCTCGCCTGCTGAATTAGACGACGCGCGCGAGTATGTGCAGGTCGCCGCCGTGCAAGAGGGCACCCCCGCCGATGAAGCCGGCTTGCAAGAACAAGACATCATCTTGGCCATCGATGGCCAAACCATCGACACCATCGAGGAAATGCAAGACCTGACCGACGCGAACGCCAACGAGCAGGTTACGCTGATGGTACAACGCGGCCAGGCTATCGCAGAATTGCAGATCACGCCCGAAATATTAGAAGGCGAAGACCGCGCGCGGGTTGGTATTATCATCCGCCCGCAGATTGGCACACCCGCGCTGGGGCTGCTCATCAACGAAACGAACATCGAAACGCGGGACGTGCGCTATACCATCCCCGAAGCGGTTGAGTATGGCATGGATCGGTTTATGTTCACCATGGAAATCATCGTGAACTTCCCGGCAGAACTTGTAGCGGGCAACCTGACCGCCGAAGAAGCCCGCCCCGTCAGCCCGGTGGGCGTCTCGCAAATTGGTAGCGACATCATTCAGAACCGCCCCTACCAAGAATTGCTGCTGTTCATCGCACTGATTAGCATCGCTTTGGCCGTCACGAACTTGCTGCCTATCCCCGCGCTGGATGGTGGGCGCATCCTCTTTGTCTTGGTCGAGATGGTGCGCGGAAAGCCCATGCCGCCCGAGCGCGAAGGTCTTATCCATCTGATGGGCTTCGCCATGATGATGGTTTTGTTCGTGGTGTTGGTCATCAACGACCTGGCCAACCCGATTAACTTACCGCAATAGGGGCTAATATCCGAGCCTAGCAGAGGGAACAGAGGGATATGAACGACGATAACATCATTCGTTTTGACGATACACAAATGCCAGATGATAAGCGCTATACCGTGCAAGATGCACTAGCCGCGCTGCCGATTAAACCAGACGAACTGGTACCCCCCGCCATCATATTTGGTTTTTCGGGCATGCGCCCAGACGATGTGGCCCTCGTTGGCCCGGTCTGGCGCGAACTGCCCGAAGAACAGCGCGTGATCATCATGGAACGCCTGGCCGAACAAAGCGAAGCCGACTATATGGTGGATTACGAAGTGCTGGCCCGCATGGCCTATACCGACCCCGTGCCCGCCGTGCGCGTGGCAGCCCTGAACGCCAATTGGGCCGATGAAAGCCTGGACAATATGCAACAAACGGCCACCATAGCCCACGACGACCCGGCCTACTCGGTGCGCGCGGCGGCTTTTACGCAGGTCAGCAAATATCTGTACCTGGCCGAAATCGGCGAACTCGACCAAGATGAGGTCGAAATGGCCAAAGGCGTGGCCCTGCAACACGCCACCGATGCTCAAGAACACGAAGACGTCCGCCGCCTAGCGCTAGAAGCGCTCGCCCATACCAGCCACCCGCAAGTCGCCGGGCTCATCGAAAACGCCAGCGCCACCGACGATCCCGCCGAACAGGCCAGCGCCCTACGCGCCATGGGGCACACCTGCGACGAACGCTGGAATGACGAGGTGCTGGACGGCTTGAACCATGCCGCGCCGGAAGTCTCGCTAGCGGCCATTTTCGCTGCCGGGAACATCGGCCTAGAAGACGCCGTCGAACCACTGCAAGGTTACATCCACGCGCCAGAAGAAGAACATCGCTATATTGCGGTATGGGCGCTGGGGGAAATCGGCAGCGAAGACGCGCTACGCACCCTGGCCGATCTGCTAGACGAGGCCGCAGAAAGCGACGACGACGAATGGCTCGAGGCCATAGAAGAAGCACTAGAAAACGCGCGCATGATGCTCGAACTCAAGCTCACCATGGATATGGAGGATGACGATGACTAAACAACTCCATGCCTATATTCACGGGACAGTCCAGGGGGTCAACTTCCGCGCGACGACGCGCAGCCAAGCCAACGCGCTAGCCCTGAGTGGCTATGTCAAAAACTTGCCGGATGGCCGCGTGGAGGTGCTCGCCGAAGGGGCGGAAGATAAGCTAAACAAGCTGCTGGACTTTCTGCGCGAAGGCCCACCCGCCGCGCGCGTGACGGCTGTCAAAACCGAATGGAACAATCCTAGTCATGATTATCAAGGCTTTCAGGTAGCGTATTAAATGAGCACAACTTCGGGAGATCACCCGCGCGTCGTGCCGCTGGAAGGCGGCTATAATTTCCGTGACCTGGGCGGCTATGCCACCCGCGACGGTCGCCAAACGCGCTACGGCCTGCTCTTTCGGGCAGGGTCGCTGGGTCAACTTACTGAAAACGACCAAACCACCCTGGCCGACTTAGGCATACGCACGGTATTGGATTTACGCGAAGCGGACGAACACGCCCACGAAGGCCACAGCCAACCCGGCCCGCATGCCGACCTGCTGAACATGCCCACCACGCTAGGCCGGGAAGCCATCCGCGCCAAGATCATGAGCAACCCCGCCGGCTTTCGCATGGCCGATGCCTATGTGGATAGCCTGGCCCCGCGCCAAGCCTTCCATGCGGAGGTCTTCCGCGCGATGCTGGCACGCCTGGAAGCACCGCTGGTCTTTCATTGCTCGGCGGGCAAAGACCGCACCGGGATTATCGCCGCGCTGCTCTTGCGCCTGGCCGATGTGCCCGACGAGGACATCATCGCCGATTATGCGGCCACTGCCGCCCACTTGCAGGATTATATCACCCGCCAACGCGAACGCTTTATCGGCTTTGGCATGCCGGATTTCGTGGCCGATGAATTGCTGGCCTGCGCGCCGCAAACCATGACCCAATTCCTAACCGCGCTGGATGAACGCTATGGCGGCGCGGGCCATTATCTGCTGGGCGGGGGCATCACGCCGGACGAAATCGAGCGCTTTCGGGCGCGGTTCGTGGGCTAGCGCCGTAACCCATGCTGGATCATCCAGCCCACAAAGCGCTGATGATCGGCTTCGCTCTGGAAGGCATCATGCGGTAACAGGACGAACATCGCATTATTCGGAAACACCAGATAATAGCGAAAAAACTTCCACACTCGCACGATATAATCCCAGCGCAAACGTTCCGAGGCGCCGTCTTCGGCAAAACTGGTGATGAACTCATCGGTGATGTCGAAGTAGCGCCGCCGGAAAAGCGCCTCGTTACCGCGTGAATAGGCTTGCTGGGCAAAGTAGAAACCATAGAACACGGGCAGCAGTATCCACAGCGCCAACCAAATGGCCAGCACGATGAGATCCCCCGCCAGAATCACAAATATCAGGGTAACGACGAACAACAGCCCATGCAGCCATCCCCAAGTACGCAATAAATACAAAAATGATAGCAAAATAAAATCTTCTTGAGAGGGTGCGAATTCTTGTGTCTTGATCATGTGGCCTCCTACACAGTTTGCGATTGCGCCCCATTATACGCTATGCAATGCGCCCCTGTCCGCCCCACATCTATAGCCCGCCATTTCGCGCACGAGAGAATTAGTGCTATCATAGAACACATTGCATTCGAGGTAAGAAACGATGACGCCCTAACGAAGGATAAGCTTGTGACGCGCATTCGTACCCAAAAACGGTGGGTTTTGGCCCCACAATTGTCGCTCAGAGAACGCTCGCAATTCCGCGAGATGCACCCCCTCATCGCCCAAGTGCTATACAACCGGGGGTTAACGGATTACGAAAGCGCGTTAGATTTCTTAAAAGGGCGCTCGACCCTGCACGACCCCATGAGGATGAAAGGCATGCAGCAGGCCATCGGGCGCATCCGGCAGGCCATCCGAGCGCGCGAGCCGATTGTTGTATATGGCGACTTCGACGCCGACGGCGTAACCTCCACCGTGTTGCTGGTGCAAACCTTGCGCGGTTTGGGGGCCATCGTCAAACCATACATCCCCGACCGGGTAGACGAAGGCTATGGCCTGAACACCCCCGCCTTGCTGGGCCTGGCCGCCGAAGGCAATAAGCTCATCATCACGGTGGACTGTGGCACGCGCTCGGTGGAAGAAGTCGTGGCTGCCCAAGAGGTCGGGCTAGACATTATCATTACCGATCACCATTCCGTCGGCGACGACATCCCCCCCGCGTTGGCCGTGCTGAACCCCAAACAGGCCGATTGCAAATATCCCGAAGATATGTTGGCCGGGGTGGGCATCGCCTTTAAGCTCGCGGAGGGGCTCATCCGCGTTGCCAAAGCCAACGACCGCAGCGCACCAAACATCACGGTTGAGGAACTGCTTGATCTTGTCGCCCTGGGCACCGTCGCCGACCTAGCGCCCCTGGATCGGGCGGAGAATCGCACGCTGGTGATCGCGGGCTTGCAGCAACTCAACCGCGCCAAGCGGCCTGGCATTTATGCCTTGCTAAACGTCGCCAATGTGGAACCCGGCAAAGCGGACGCCACAAGCATTGGCTTTAGCCTGGGGCCACGCATCAATGCCGCCGGGCGCCTGGGTAGCGCCATGACGGCCTACGAGTTGCTAGATACAGACAACATTAACCGCGCGATGGATTTGGCCACCCAACTTCAGGAGATCAACACCCGGCGCCAGGAACTCACCCAGCGCTTGCAAGAAGAAGCCCGCAGCATGGCCCTGGCCGAAGCCAATGGCGACTTGCCGCTGATCTTCGCCAGTGCGCCGCATTTTACATCCGGTGTGGTGGGGCTCGTCGCGGGGCGTTTGGTGGAAGAATTCTACCGTCCGGCGATTGTGGTAGAACAAGGCGAAGAAGAATCGCGGGGGTCTTGCCGTAGCATCGAAGAATTCAACATCACCGAAGCGCTCGATCAATGTGCGGATTTGCTGCTGCGCCATGGGGGCCATGCCCAGGCCGCCGGATTTTCCATCTTGACCGAGAATATCCCGGCCTTCAAACAACGCCTTATGAACCTGGCCCGCGCGCAACTCGTCGGCCAAGTGCTAGAACCCGCCGTGCATATCGACGCAAAAATGTCGCTCAGCCAAGCCACGCTCGAACTCGCACGCGAACTCGAACAACTGCAACCCACCGGGCACGCCAACCATTCCCCGGTCTTTATGAGCGAGCGCGTGCGCGTGTTGGATTACCGCGCGGTCGGGCGCGACGGCAAACACTTGAAGCTCAAGCTCGGCGATGGCCCGGTGCATATCGACGGCATCGCCTTCGGCCAGGGCGATTGGAGCAGCGATATGCCGCCCTATGTGGACGTGGCCTTTCATTTGGAAGTCAATGAATGGCAGGGTTTCATCAAGCCTCAGGTGAACGTCCAAGATATTCGCGTCGCGCAATAACACTTGATGCGCGCGCCATCCGAAACCCCATCGCCCTGGATACCCCCGCGTTGGCGGCGGTGGGCTGCCTTGGCTTTGCTCGTCGCCGCCCTAGGCTTGTACATTCCGCGCTTCGCAGCCAACGCCGCGCCGCCCCAATTCGACCAACGCCTCTTTGTGACCCAGGTTTTCGCGCCGGATCACTACCCGGCTCTGACGGATGGCATCAGCGCGTTTTTGCTGGCAGGAACATACAATCGCCTGGCCGGGCACAGCTTCGATGCTGACCTCATCACGGCGGATACTTTTTTGAAAAGTAGCGCGGCGGCACTCTTTCTGGTTGCGGGGTATCTGCTGTTTACCGCCATACCGCGTCCGCGCCAGGGGGGCACGGCATTGCTTTGTTTGGCGCTCATCTTAACAACGCGCTTTCCGTTTGGCTGGCTCTCGACAGAAGTTTTCGCGGGGGCTTTTTTGATGTTGGCTCTTTGGAGCTATACGCGCGGCTTGCCGCTGGCGCTGACGGGCGTCTTCTTGGCGCTGTTCAGCTTCAGCAAACCGGATTTGATCTTTTCGGGCGGTTTGGTGGCGGCCTATCTGGTGATCCAACATGGCCAGCGCACAGGACATTGGCTACGCGGTGCAGGCATAATGGCCTTTATTTTTGGCGTGTTGCTGGTTCCAGCCCTTTGGCAACATGGCTTCGCCAGCGGGCGCACCTTGCTGAGCTTGCATCAGCATTACGCCGTGGCCGTCGCGCGCCATCAAATCACCGACCCCGCGCCCGATCCTTGGGCCGAAACACACCGTTATAGCGATCCGCTGTGGGGCCAACACGCCAACCCCTTCGCCGCCATTCGCGCTAATCCGCGCTTGTACTACGATTATCTGTGGTTGTCGGTGGGCAACACGGCCTATAACATCGCCGCGTCGGGCGTGGTGTGGCTGGGGCTGGCCTGGGCCTATGCGCTGTGGCGACTGCAACGCCGCGACGTGCTGATCATCACGGGCTTATTGCTGCTGGGCATCCTGCCGATTACGGCCTTCTCGTTCATGCACACCCGCTATCTAACGCGCTTTTATCCACTGTTACTGTGGGCAGTGTATCTCTACGCCGCCGAAAACGAAGCCCCCGACCGCCGCGACCAGGCCCTGAGCATCTATCTGCTCGGGCTCCTGGTCTTTCAACTGTGGCGCTTGCCACCTGTGGTTGAGGATGCGCTCTGGCATCAAACGACGGTCTTATAGGGCGCGTTAGTCTGCATCGTCATCTTCGGGCAGCGCCGCGCGCGAGAAATCAGCGGCGCGGTTCTCGTATTGGTCACCGACCACCCCCGCCCATAGGCGATTGGTTTCGGCTTGGGAGTCGCAAGCGACACCCTGCCCGGCGAAATACTCGCATACCCGCTGCACATCCCGCGCCAAGATGGCATAGGCGTCGTCATTTTCCGGGGCATACACCACCTGGGGAAAGTCAATCAGCTTGATGGTGCCTTCCCAATACAGGATGTTGTAAGCGGAGAGATCGCCATGCACCAGTCCTTCGCCCAGCAAAAGCGCGATATTGCGCAGCGTGGCCTCGAAAAGCCGCTGGGCTTCGTCTGGCGTCAGGGTGACTCGGTTAAGCGTGGGCGCGGCTTGGCGCTCATCACCCAAATATTGCATCAGGATGGCATTATTGCCCGCCATCACCGCACGCGGGACGCTTGCCCCCAAGGCATGCAGATGTTGCAAGGTGGTGAATTCGTGCATTAGCCAAGACGTATGCGCGATGGACTCGCCGAAGGCGCTTTTCTTGCCCACGGCTTTCATGATACGGCGCTCATTTTGCTTGACCTGATGCCCTTCGGCGCTCAGGATGTCGCGGCCTTGTTTGTAGCGCGCGTCGTTGCGCAGGTTACGAAACATACGCGGGCGATAGACCTTGGCCGCCAGCAGGGTTTCTCCGGTGGAAGGATGGGCCGCGCAGCGATAAACGCTGGCTTCTTTGCCGCCTTTCACCACAGCCAGCACATCCGTAATGAGCGCCTGGTCGTAAAACGTGCGCAGTGAGTCATACAGCCAGACGGCTTCGTGCTGGGCCGGTTGATAGGTCGTTTGGAAACCGCCTTCTAGGCCCTCGGTTTCGTCCGCCAGCGTTTCGATGATCTCGGCAGCAGAGCGTTTCGGGGTGTGGCGGGCTTTGGGTTTGCGCCGACGGCGCGCGCGGCGGTCAACCTGCATGGGGTCGAAATCTGCCGCGTAATCGTCATACGGGTCGTCGTATGCGTGATGGTCGTTCACGGTTGTTGTTCCTTGTTTTGGTTACTAGGAACGCCAAAACAGGCGTTCGCAGGTTGGGTCATGTGGGTGAAAAACGTCCAATGCTCATAGTTAGCATTGCCCAACGGGGACCAAGGGCCGGAACACGCAACCTCTACGGCAGATTAAAGCCTATGCAATTGGGTTAGCGAGGCGGGATTAACGCGCGTCAGGCTGGCGTGCTCCGGCGACCACAAGCGCAAATGTCTTCGTGATGTCCATCATAGAGCACCTCATTTCCTGACAACGATACGATGGCCTAAGCGTATCATGCCCTCTGGCCCATCGTCAAGCGCCGTCTCGCACATAGTACGCCATATGCTGAAGCTTGGATACCGGATCAATATCCTGGACGTAAACGCCTTCGGGCACGGCCAAGGATGTCGGCGCATAATTCAGAATGCACTGAATGCCCGCTTCGACCAGGGTGTCGGTAATGGCCTGCGCAGCACCCGCAGGCGTGGCCACCATGGCGAACTTGATGTCATGCGCTTGGATATACGCCTGCACCCCCTCCACATCTTGAATTGTATAGCCGTTAATCGACTGGCCAATCTTGGCGGGGTCAGCATCAAAAATGGCCTCAATATGAAAGCCATGTGCCTGAAATCCACCATAGTTGATGAGCGCCAGACCCACATGCCCAGCCCCGACGACGATCACAGCCCAATTGCGGTTGACCTGCAAAATCGTCCGCAATTGTTCAATCAGATAGCTAATCTGATAGCCCGTGCCTTGCTTGCCGAAATCGCCAAATAGGGCAAGGTCTTTGCGAATCTGCGCGGAACTAATGCCCAGGCGCTGGCCCAATTCATACGAAGCAGCGACTTCGATCCCCTCTTGCGACATGGCATGTAGGGCGCGCAAATACATCGGTAGACGCCCAATAACAATATCGGGCGGTGGCAGTTTAACCATCGTTATTCGCTTTCTCTAGGCATATTTTTGTTTTTGCAAGAAAATAACATGTTTTATTGTACGCAAAAGCACAAATGAGAGCAATTAAATTGGCCGGGTCTGCGTGGCTGTCGCTCAGCCGGGTGGGCCTTGCAAGCGTGTGGTCAGCCATTCTCCGTTGCGGGTATCCCAGGTGTAGTTAATGGCCGCCGCGCGCCGATCCCATAAAATCACGCTAAATTCGACCTCATCCGGTGCGGCGTC
>DAOTVD010000019.1:0-8034 GCA_034437075.1 Anaerolineae bacterium | reverse complement strand
AGGCGGTGAAGTGACGCTCATTGATAGCGACGTGAGCGAAAACCGCGCCGATGACCACGGTGGCGGCATTCGGAACCGTGGCTTGTTAACCATCCAAAATAGCGTTTTCTCTTTTAACCAGGCGGATAACCGGGGCGGCGGCATCTATAATCAGGGGGGCGAACTCATCGTCCGCGACAGCGAATTTACATGGAATGTAGCGGATTGGGGCGGTGGCATCACAAATGACTTTGGCGCCAGTGGCGCGCCATTCCCCACGGCTACCATCATAAATGTCACTGCCCATGATAACGATAGCAACAGAGGCGGTGGTTTTATCGCAAATTTTGAGAGCACACTGAGCGTCCGAGATAGCTTGCTGTATTCTAATGAAGGTGAAAATGGCGGCGTCGTCCATGCGTTTAGCAGTGATGTCACATTCGTGAATAATGAATGGGACAGGAATGTGGCCGATAATGGCGGCGTGCTGTACATCGAAGGCGGCCAGGCGCTCATCACAGACAATGAATTCGAAAATAACAACGCCCTCAACGGCGGCGTGCTGTACAGCACAAATGCGGTCTCAAGTGGAGAAGGGGTAACCCTTACCCTGCGTGACAACATCTGGGTATTCAATCAGGTTAGCTCGAACGGCGGTGCCATCCACCAGGCATCAGGAGATATGACTATTCTAAATGACCAGATCACCAATAATCGCGCCTTCAATGGCGGTGGGATTCTTTCATTCAGCGGCACGCTGAATATACAAGGTGCACAGGTCAGCTACAATGAGACACGCTCTAGCCTAACTGACGGCGGTGGTATTCTAGCCCTCAATACAAGTTTGACGCTGACGGATACCGAGGTCGCCTGGAATGATTCAGAGGGCCAAGGCGGCGGGCTGTGGGTGTCGAACAGTAGCCTAGCCACTGCCATTGTAAGAAGCGCCATCGTTGGCAATGATGCACAAACCGAGGGTGGCGGTATGTATATAACGGGTAACCTGAACATTGAAGATAGTACCATCATTGGCAACACATCACGCACGAGCGGCGGCGGCATCTATACTGTCAATGAAATGGACTTGCGTGGCACAACGGTGGATGACAACCGCGCCATAACAGGCGCCGGGATTTATGTGCTGGGAAATGGCCCGGCTTATATCACCAACAGCACCATATCGAACAACGTGCTAGAAACTTACGGCGAGCCTTTAGTCTCTGGGGCCCGGGCCGGAGGCGGTATTTTCAGCAGCAGCTTCTCCAATCTTACCATCGAGAACAGCCGCATTACGGGCAACTATTCCGTAGACATGTCGGTCTTCGGTTCGATCGCTCCGCGAGGCGGCGGCGGCATTTTCCATAGCGGCACGACGCTAGAGATCATCAATACCACCATTGCGGATAATTTCGATGTTGCAGAGGGCACTGGTCTATACCTGATGGATGGTACAACCACCATCCGGGATAGCCGCATCGAGAATAATCGGGGGGGTTTCTCGTTAACGCAGGGTGGTGGGTTTTTTGTCAATAATGCGCAGTTGTTTCTGGACAATTCTATTGTCAACCGGAATGCCGCCCGCCTGGGTGGCGGCATTTACGTCCAAACGGGTGATGTCCGCATCGGTAACAGCACGCTGGACGGGAATGAAGCCGAGTTCGCCGGGGGCGGCATCTACAACGAAGATAATATGCGGGTGGAAAGCAGCACCATCTCCGGCAACCAAGCCGGGGGATTTTTGGGCACGGGTGGCGGCGGCGGGGTCTACAATGACGGCCCTTTGACGCTGGTCAACAGCACCGTATCGGGCAATCAGTTGACGAACGCGCCGACTGGGACAACCGGGCGTGGCGCGGGCTTAAACAACAATAATTCCACCATGACCCTGGAACATGTGACCGTGGCGGGCAATCTCGGCGAGGTGGGGGTCTTTCAAAATGTGGGGAGCATCACGCTGCAAAACAGCCTGGTAAGCGACCATCCAGCGGGCGATTATGGCGGCGGAGCACCCACTTTGATCGGCAATAATATCGTGTCTGACGGCAGCGTATCCGGCGCGTTGGCGGGCGTGGCCAGCCTGGGGCCGCTGGCGAACAATGGTGGGCCGACGCTCACGCATTTGCCCAACGCCGGGAGCATCGCCATTAACACCGCTGACGATAGTTTTTGCGCGCCAAACGATCAGCGCGGCGTCGCGCGTCCGCAAGATGGGCGCTGTAATATTGGGGCGGTCGAAGGCGGGCAGTTTATTTCCGCTACGCTGGGGTTTGACCCCGCGAGTCTTACAGTCGATGAATCGGCGGGCACGGTCATAGCGGACGTGGTCTTCACGATTGCCCCAGGGCCGAGTTTTAATAGCGTGATCGAGGCCACGGTGGTGGATACGCGCACGGGCGATGCCCTCAGCGGGACGGACTATGCACCGTTTACCCCGGTGCCCATAATGTTTGATTGCTCGGCAGTCTGCGCGCCGGGTACCCAACGGCAGAGCATTAGCCTGGATGTGTTGCCGGATGCCGACAGCGAACCCGACGAGACCGTTATCCTCGCGCTGACGGGCATTCGCGGGAGTGTCGTCATCACCGGGCCGTTTACCCTGACTATTCAGGGCGATATCCCCAGCGTAGTGACGGGCGGCGGCGCACCCGGCACGCCAACCGATGCCATCAGCAGTACGTCACCGGGGGTAGAAGTCGCGTTGGCGGATTTTGCAGACGCCGATTTCATCACCAAAACGGCATCGCTGAGCATCGTGCAGCCCGGTGATGAAGTCACGTTCACCATTACCTATCGCAATCCGACGGATCAGCCCATCAATAACGGCGTGATTACCGATGCCTTTGATGACCGTTTCGACAGCCTGACGACCGTATCGGTGGATGTGGGGGTCGCGCGGTTAGAGGGCAACACCTTGACCATCACGGAGATCAATCTGCCACCGGGGTCCACCGGAACGGCACAAATCAATGCGCGGGTATCGGAGCGGGCCTCGCCTGGTGACCGTATTTTCAACATTGCCCAGTTAACTTTCAACCCGACCTATACCGCCAGCGTCATGCTGACCGTTCTGCCCGGTCAGTTACCCGCCACGGGAGAACGGCAAGCCAAGCCCCTCGGATGGCTCCTCGGATTATCCGCACTGGGGATATGCCTAGTCTGGTGGCTGCGGCGCGTTGGGACGAAATACCTATCGCCTCAATAGCTAGCGGTAGCCACTGGCCACGACACGCTCAAGTTTAGGGAGGCGGTGCGTAATCGAATAATCT
This sequence comes from Anaerolineae bacterium, assembly GCA_034437075.1. Taxonomy (GTDB): domain Bacteria; phylum Chloroflexota; class Anaerolineae; order Aggregatilineales; family J027; genus DAOTVD01. The sequence goes on along the minus strand of DAOTVD010000019.1, from coordinate 4,789 downwards.
CTGTCAGTGGCGGGATTCATGAGCCGGTCGCGCAGATAATGGAAAAAGCTAACACGCCCATCAATTCGGGTGGCGTGGAGTTGTTCCCCGAGCCGACGCGCGAGTTGTGGGTAAATTCAGCGTTTCGCTCTTTACGCCCAACATGCGAAAGCAACGCGCCCCGCGCGCAGAAGGCACCCTACAACGCCGCGCTCTGTTCCGCCAGCTGATCGACGAGACAAAGCTATCACCGGGCCATGTCGATCAACGCGCCGACGCTGTAGCGCGTCCTGTACGACGCCCCGCCAGAACTGTTCAAGAAAGTCAGCCCCGTCAAGGATGTGGATTTGTAGCTACCCTGCTGCTACCAATACATAGGTACCCTTTTGGGTAGGCGCAGCAGGGTGCCAAATGATATTGCTGACGCCCCACCTCAATCATTCATGGCCAAAGATCAAGAAACCGCTGTATAGCGCACCGCTAATGCCGTTTATGGGTTGGTATGCACAAGATTAAAACAACAATGCGAAAGGCTAAAGACACGTACAACTAGCGACTCAAAAAGCCCTTTAACCTATCATTCAAGCCTAGCATACACCCTTATGCCTCATCCTTAAGCCGGGTTGATGGGAGCATTCTTGCACCTTCATTCAAGAACAAAGGAGCGCTAACCGGTAGATTAATCCCTATCGTAGACAATGCAGCCTACACCATGCCATAGTGAAGGCAATCCATATATTTGTTAGGAGTCGCCTATCATGACCAAAATCTATCGCTTTGCAAGACTGGGGTGCGCGCTGAGTGTGCTGATAATGCTGATAACTATTGGGCCTACATTTGCCCAAGACGCCATCACCGTAACTGATGCCAATGGCGAGGAAGTAACCATTGAGGATACATCCCGCATTATCACCATTGACGGTTCGATCACAGAAATCGTCTTCGCGCTCGGCATGGGCGATCAGGTAGTTGCACGGGATGACTCGAGCCTTTATCCGTCGGTTGTAGAAGACCTAGAGTCCGTAGGCTATGTACGGCGACTGTCGGCAGAACCCGTCCTAGCGCTAGACCCAACCCTCATCATTACCTCTACCTCAGTTGGCCCTGTCGAGGCAGTCGAACAACTTGAAGCCTCCGGCGTCACTTTTTTGGTGCTGCCAAGCCCAACAGATGTTGCTGGTGTCATCGATAACATCCAAACCATTGCCGCTGCCTTGGACAAAGAGACCGAAGGTGAAAGCTTGGTCCAGACAATTGAAACAGACTACGCAACGGCTCAGGCACTTTTGGATGAACAAGTAGAAACAACGCCACGCGTGATGTTCATCTACGCCCGGGGGGCAGGGGCCGTGACCGTTGCAGGCACAAATACGTCTGCCAATGAGATGATCGAACTCGCGGGTGCCGAAAACGCCATTACTGAATTTGAAGACTTTCAACCGATCACCGCAGAAGCAGTGGTTACCGCTGCCCCCGATGTGATCTTGATGATGACAAATGGCCTGGAAAGCCTGGGCGGTATCGACGGCTTGTTAGAGCAACCGGGCATCGTCCAAACGCCAGCTGGGGAAAATCGCCGCATCGTGGCGATGGAAGACCTCTATCTGCTGGGCTTTAGCACCCGGATTGGCACAGCGGTATTAGATTTGACCTATCTGTTGCATGAAGAAGTGGAGCCACCGATTTTAACCATATTGCGGGCAGATGGCCGCTTCAACACCCTATTGCGCGGTATCACTATTGCTGGGCAAGCGGATTTACTCAACAGTGCCAGTGATTTCACCATCTTCGCGCCAACTGATGAAGCCTTCGAGGAGGCCTTTCCGCCAGAGGTGCTGGAGGGCTTCTTTGGTAGCGCGATTTCCGTACAAGCCACGCTCTCAGGTCATATTCTTGATGAAACATACATGGCTGAGGACTTAGCCGCCCTGGACGGCGAAATGGTGGAAACATTATTGCCCGATACGTTCATTACAGTGACGGTTGATGATGAGGGCATCCTGCTGAACGGCAGTGTGCCCGTTATCGAAGCGGACCAAATTACTGCCAATGGCGTCATTCATGTGATTGATGGCCTACTGTTACCCGAGCGCCCATGAATACTTATGTTCAAGACGGGGAAAGCCATCGCGAGGTGGCTCTCTCCGTCACGCTGCGGCAGGTGCCGTTTCATAGCACCAAGCTATTGACCCTGGGCGCTTTGTGCCTATTGCTCATCGTGACAATTATTCTGGGGGTGGGTATTGGCGCGGTATCGATTTCGCCGGAGCAAGTGCTGGCCATCTTGTTGCATAAACTTGGTATCGACATCGGTGTTTCGTATGAGGCACGCCAAGCCATTGTGCTAGAGGTGATCCGCCTGCCGCGTGTAGTCATGGGAATATTGATCGGCGCATCGTTGGCGGTTTCCGGCGCGAGTGTCCAAGGGCTGTTTCGTAATCCTCTGGCAGACCCCGGTCTGATTGGGATTTCGAGCGGGGCCGCACTGGCTGCCGCGTTAGTCATTGTTTACGGCAACCAACTACCCATCCAGGTGTTAGGCCGCTGGGCATTGCCCATCGCTGCATTTGTGGGCAGCGTCATCACAACACTGATTATTTATCGGTTGGCAACCTTCAATGGCCACACCAATGTGGCAACTCTCTTGCTGGCGGGCATCGCCATTACCGCTTTGTGCAATGCGGGCATCGGGCTGATGACTTTTGTGGCTACGGATGATCAGTTGCGTGACATCACCTTCTGGAGCCTGGGTAGTTTGGGGCGCGCGAACTGGGATTTTGTACAACTCTTGTTGCCGTTTATGCTGGTGTCATTGCTGTTGCTGCCGCTCATCGCGCGGGCGCTGAATGCGTTTTTGCTGGGCGAAGCCGAAGCCGGGCATTTGGGCATTCAGGTGCAGCGTATCAAGCTATTGGTAGTCATTTTGGTCGCCCTATCGGTGGGCGCGGGTGTCGCGGTCGCGGGGATCATTGGCTTTGTGGGCTTGGTGGTGCCCCATCTGGTGCGCTTGATGCTCGGCCCCGACCATCGGTATGTTTTGCCAGGGTCGATGCTGCTAGGGGCTAGCCTGCTGGTGGGTGCCGATCTGATCGCTCGCAATATCGCTATCCCGGCAGAAGTGCCGATTGGGATCATTACAGCGCTCACAGGCGCACCGTTTTTTCTATATCTGCTGCTCCGAGATCGTGGCCGCATAAGCTTCTAGGTGGAAACGATGTTAATCGGTGAACATCTCACGTATGCCATCAATCACAAAACATTGGTTGATGATGTGTCGCTAGACATCGCCCCGGGTGAAATCGTCGGGGTTATTGGGGCCAACGGCGCGGGCAAGTCCACTTTGCTAAAGCTATTGGTTGGCGATCTGGAACCCCGTTCGGGGCGGGTGGCGATGAATAATCGGCCTCTCGCCGATTGGGGCAAACGCGAACGCGCTAAAACGCGGGCGGTGCTCCCCCAAAGCACGTCACTCACATTCGGTTTTTCAGTCTTAGAGGTGGTGTTGATTGGGCGTAGCCCCCATGTGCATGGTATCGAACGTAAAATAGATTATGGTATCGCACGGCAGGCATTGGTGGCCACAAAAATCGATCATCTGGCGGAGCGCATTTTCACGACGCTTTCAGGCGGCGAGAAGCAACGTGTGCAACTGGCCCGCGTGCTGGCCCAAATATGGGAAGGCACAAACGCGCGCTATCTGATGCTCGATGAACCCACCAATAATCTTGATCTAGCCCACCAACACGGCACCTTGCAGATTGCACGTCAAGTTGCTGGTCGTGGGGTGGGCATTCTGGCTATTTTGCACGATCTCAACCTGGCGGCACAATATGCTGACCGCATCCTTATCATGCATCAAGGTCGTTGTCTGGCTATAGGTGCGTCGAAAGATGTGCTAACATCACACAACATCGAGGCAGCGTTTAGCCTGCCCGTACGAGTCGAAGCACATCCATACTTAAACTGTCCATTGATTATTGCTGTGCCGTTCAAGATGCAGAGCAACTAAAAAGGAGAAGTTCCAACATGATCGTAACGTGCAATCGTATTCCCGTTAACCCAGACTACGCCGAGGATTTTGAAGCACGGTTTGCCGACCGTGCGAGCTTAGTAGATGGTATGCCTGGCTTCATCGCATTCCAACTCTTGCGCCCCACCAAACCAGAAGACCCCTATATTGTGATGACGTTTTGGGAGAGCCAAGATCACTTCAAAGCCTGGACGCAATCCGAAGCCTTCAAAGAGGGCCACGCGCGGTCGGGCCGTTTGCCCAAGGAGGCCTTCGAGGGGCATCCCAAGATCGAGGTCCATGAGGTTATTCAGAAAACGGCCCAAATCGTGCCGAATTAAGGCCGTTGAGGTGCCGACTTAGGCTGTTCCAGAAAAATAATCCCCCCCTCCCCAACCCCTCCCCGAATTCAGGGAGGGGTTATTATGCGCACGAGTAAGTTTTCCCCCGAATTCGGAGGGAGCGAGAGGGGGGTAAAATCAAAATATATCCTTTTGGACAAAAGCAATCGGTATAGGTAACTGCTCAGGCTATGCCAATTCTTCCCCCTCACCCCCTTAATCCCCTCTCCCAAACGCCGCTTTGCGGCTGGTAGAGGGGAAAACGACCCGAAACCGACACTTTTTGCCCCTCTACCAGGGCTCTGAAAGCCCGTTTGGGAGAGGGGTTGGGGTGAGGGCTGAGTAGTTACCGGTATAATTATGGAGAACGCAAAACAAATCCGTATAAAACCGAGGGCTTAAGCCCTCGGTTTTGGCAGAAAAAACATTTGTGTTTGTTTTGAACTGTCCATTAAATACT
>DAOTVD010000018.1:0-5182 GCA_034437075.1 Anaerolineae bacterium | reverse complement strand
CGTCTCGCATTGCGCCGCCGTTGAATTCTGCCATGGATGCCTTGGCGCTGACGGAAATAGTCGAACGGGCTGTTGACAATGGCCCCTCCGCCGATATGTGGCGCGACAAGGCCAAGGCCGCCGTGGCGAATGTGTTGAATCTATACCAGGCGTGGTCTGTGCTCATTCAGTATAAAAACGGTGTCACGATTCCACAGCAAAATTTGCGTCCCTTCCCGGTACAGGCGTTGCTAGATTGGGTCAGTATCCAATTAGAGCGCGTTCCTCCTTTGCAAGCGGCTGAGAATATCCACATTCAGGGGCACCAGGCTTGTATGCAGGAGGCCATTTTGCTCTTGCATTCGGTGGCCGGTACGCAAGGTGCCAACGTGCATTTGCGCTTCGACCAAGCGGAAAATGGCGGCTGGTTTCGGGTGCGTTTCATGCGAGATAAACCTTTGCCAACGACTTTGGCGGCGCTCATTGCCAGCTTTGATGACCATTGGCGGCATCAAGATTACGCCTTCGAACTGCGCATGGCGGAAGACTTCGTGCGCTTGAACAATAGCACGCTGGACATCATATGGCATAAAGACCAAAATCTCGGCGAATTGTCATTTTTTGGTTACCAGGCGGGCGTTAATCCAGAGGACAAACCTGGTGCGTTGATTACCCCGAATGCCGAACATGCGCGCTTTGTGGCTAATGTCACGCGCTCGATTATTGATAAAAAAGTCATCCAACCCACAGATGATGAGAAAAAAGCCCCGGAGCAATCCGCTACGCTGACTGCACCTGCACCGACTGTAGATGATACCGATGAAGTAACGCTACCCCTCAGCAAAAGCAAAGACAAGGCAGAAGAGAACAAAACCAAGCCGGAGTCTCCTAAACAACCCGAACCCGAGCCGGTGAAACAGGCCCCCGCCACGGCCCTAATCGCTGAAAAGGCAACATCCATTAGGGCCTTGTTGCCCGCGTCGATTGAGACGCCTCAACCTGAAACGCGCAACCCTCAGCCGGAAAAGACGCCAGGCGATGTGGCCTCACTACAGCGCCCCCCGGCGCAAGATAAATCAGCAAACCCTGGGGCATCTGTTATCCCTGGGGCCGAAACATCAAGCGTCTCGAAGCCCTCGGCGCGCCGAGAGGCGTTCATTGCGCAATTGCGCCAACTGGATCGCGAAAAGCATTCGGCTAAAGCATCGTCCAATGGCCTTACGACGCCTGTGGAAGGCAAATCAGTCAAAATCGTCAGCGTCGATCTGCCGCGCGCGCAACCGCCCCTTATTACCCCCCCCAAGCCCAAACCCCACGAAAAAACATCGACATGACCCTGCCCTACCTTGTGACAGACCTCGAAACACTTCGCCACGCCGCTCAGGCACGGGCCGACGATTACGACGCCTTTCGTTACTATGTGGAAGATGATGTCCATACGGACGCCCAATTTGATGCACTGGTCGAGGCTCTGGCCGCGCCGATTATCGCGGCGATTGATTGCACCGAATGTGCACACTGTTGTCGTTCATTGGCTGTGTACGTCACGCCGCAGGATGTGCAGCATCTGGCCGCTGGTCTGGGGCAAGACGTGCAGACAATTCGGGCGACATATATCGACCATGAACGCGCGCAGGCGGTCGAAGAATGGGGAATGCTCAAGGCTGCGCCGTGCCCATTTTTGCAGGATAAGCTGTGTGGAGTGTACCCTCAGCGGCCCGAGTCTTGCCGCGCATATCCTGAGTTTACCCCCGACTTTCGATGGCAATTGGGGCATATTTTGGGTGGGGTTGGCCGTTGTCCCATCATCTATAACGTGATCGAAGCGGTGCAAATTCACCTGAAATGGAAATCAGCGAGCGCGTTGGACACGGGCGCTGGTTGACGCAACCGAGCGAAAAACCTATAATCGCTCGCTAAATAGAGCAGCGGAGAGCAATATGAATAGTCCGAATGAGCCCATTCGCCACGAACTGGTAACTTGGGAAGAAGTAGACCGTATTGTGGACCATTTGGTGTTACAGATTCAAGCGGTGCGTGGCTTCGATGGTATTGTTATGGTGACGCGCGGCGGGCTCATACCCGGCGGTTTATTGGCCGAAGCGCTCGATCTGACCTATGTGCTTACAGCCGCCGTGCGATTCAACGACCAGGGCTATACCGAATTTACCCATCCACAGACCAGTAAGTTCGCGTTGCCGTCATTTTTACAATTCCCTGAAACTGACTTACTACGCGGGCGCCAACTTCTGTTGGTGGATGATGTTTGGGGCAGTGGCCGCACGAGCATGTCCATCAAAGGCCGTTTAGAAGCGGCCCAAGCTACCGTTTATACGTGCGTATTTCATTTTAATCCGTACCGCTCGCTGTTTGCGGATGAAAAGCCCAGTTTTTACGGCGCACTGACGAATGCCTACGTCATCTACCCGTGGGAGATTGACCGGGGGCTTGACCGCACCGAAGAACTCGACCCGCAAATCTGATGCGCTTTAACGGTGGTGCAAGCGCGATGCATACGCGGGCGGTTCGCCATAGTAATCGGATGCAGCGTCTGTGAAGCGTGTCATGTCGTAGCCCGTGTGCCACCTATCGCCATCGGGCAAGATAGCACCCCACAGAATAGCCTTTTCTAAATCCGCTTCGCGCAAATCTGCACCGCGCAGGTCGGCCTGTTCCAAATCCGCGCGCCATAAACGCGCGCGCCCGAGCCGGGCATTTTGCAAATTTGTATCCCACAAATTGGCAAAGCTTAAGTCAGCGCCACGTAAATCGGCGTCGTGTAAATCCTCAAAATGCAGATCAACCCCACGCAAATAGGCCCCTTGCAAGCGTCCGTTAGTCAGCCAGCCGCGCGCCCGTAATTCTGCCAGCGCAGCGTCGGTATCATCCTGGCGCAAGCGCGTGAGCAAGCGGCCACACTGGCTAATCCCTAGCCAGTCAAACAGCGCCAGCCAATCGCCCGAGACCATCGTTCATCATACCGTGTGCTTGGTTGCTTTCAGCAGCATAGCAGGCAGATTAAACCCCCAGCCTGCCGGGTCATGCTCGCCTGTCATGCCCAGCAGGGATTGGCTGTCTGGTTCGGCATCGGCCAACAATTGCCGGATAGCGGCCTCGTAGACCGCTGGGGTGCCGATACGCGCAATCCAATCGTCGCCATCCAAGCGCAACGCCCATTCATGCAAAACAGACGGGTGCAGCCCGACATCTTCTGTGTATTGCAACCATTCGGGCAGGCTGTAATTGCGCACATGCCCGCCATCACGTAATTTCTCTAGCGTATTGATGACCGTATCGATACGCGGCACGGCGGGCACGACCGCATCCACCAACAAGAAGACGCCCCCAGGGCGCAACACACGCGCGATTTCTGCGAGCGCACCCCGAATATCCTGGTAATGGTGCGCACACCAACGCGATACAACGACATCGTATAATGCTTCGGTGCGGGGGATGTTTTCCGCAGCGCCAGCGATAAACGCGACATTGTCTAGGCCGCGTTCGGCGGCACCCGCCCGCGCTAGGTCGAGCATTTCAGGCGTGATGTCCAGGCCCTCGACGGTTGCCACATGCGGCGCGAAGGCCAGCGCGACGTGCCCCGTACCCGTGCCGATGTCCAGCACCCGTTCGTCGCCCGTCAAGGGATGCGCTTCGATTAGCCAATCTAAATCCGCGCCGCGCGCATGGATGGCTGCTGAAGCGTAGCGCCGCGCCGCCTGGCCGAAACGATGGCTAACGGTCTGGTGTCCGTCGTTCATATCTTGATACTCCTAAAGAATTAACGTGGCGTCACCCAGCGAATAGAATCGGTAGTTTTGCTCGACAGCTTCTGTGTAAGCGCGCAAGATGAGCTCGCGCCCGGCAAAAGCGCTAATCATCATGAGCAGTGTTGATTTTGGCAAATGAAAATTCGTGATAAGTGCATTCACAGCGCGATATTGAAAGCCGGGCATAATGTATAAATCGGTTTCTTCGTCAATGGCCACCACAGGCCGCCAGGGGCATATGCCGTCCGGCAAGTTGGCCAGGGTTTGCATGATGCTCTCGGGCACATTCGCCTGTGTGCTAAAAGCCAAAGAGCGCAACGCAGCGGTTTCCAGGGTGCGCGTGCTGGTCGTACCCACGGCGATAATGCGCCCGCCTGCCAATTTGGCCTCGTTTATCAAGCGCGCGTCTTCAGCCGAAAGAATCGCGCGTTCGCGGTGAATGTGGTGGTCTTCGATATTCTCGACCTTGACCGGCGCGAAGGTGTCTAGCCCGATGTGTAACGTGCAGTAGGCAATTTGCGTCCCCTGACGCTGGATTGCCATGAGCAGATCGCCCGTAAAGTGCAAGCCTGCCGTCGGTGCCGCCGCCGAGCCTTCGTGCCGGGCGTAAACGGTCTGGTAACGCTCGGGGTCATCCAGCGGGCGGTGAATATAGGGCGGCAGAGGCATGATGCCCAGCGCATCGAGTTTGTCGCCCAGCGGCTCGCTAAAACGCACGATCCGTTCGGCTTCTTCCAATTCTTCTTCAATTGTCGCCTCGACGGTCGTATCGTCGCGCGCCACCACGAGCACGGTTCCGGTGGTTAGCTTTTGGCCACCGACAATCGTGCGCCAACGTGTTTCGTCCAGGCGTTGCAATAGCAAGATTTCCGCCGCGCCACCCGTGTCTTTTTTCGTGGCGGCCAGGCGCGCGGGGATCACGCGAGTCTGATTCACGACGAGCACATCCTGCGGGCGGATGTAACCGAGGATGTCGCTGAAGACTTTATGCTCTAGCTCGCCCGTTTCGCGATGGATGACCATCAAACGGGCACTATCGCGCGGTTCGGCGGGGGTCTGCGCGATGCGCTCGGGGGGCAGATGATAATCGAAATCTTGCAGCTTCATCGGCTGATAATCCTCGCTATCACGTTCAGAATCACGGATAAGATAATGCTCAACAGTAACATGCTGACGATGGGCGCAAAGCAAGTAAACCCATTGCCCTCGATGCGAATATCGCCGGGTAGGTTGCCAAATCCGCGCAAAAACGGCACCTGGCTAGCGCCCAGCAACACCAGGCCGAGCAGCGCGATCCCGGCACCTAACAGAAACAATAACCGTCCGAAACTTTCTAAATCCATAGCCTACAATAAGTTTTGCTGATAGGGCTTCGAGCGTGTGTAATCTAGCCCGAGATGCTCATAAGCTAGACGAGTGGCAACCCGCCCGCGCGG
>DAOTVD010000017.1:0-44197 GCA_034437075.1 Anaerolineae bacterium | reverse complement strand
AAGCAAAAGATAGCGGGGTTATGCAGGTCAATCACTTGTTGGGCGGCATTCGGATGAAAAGCGATATGCGTTCTACGTATCGTCAGTATATCGCGATATGCCTCAAATACTAACCTTCGGAATGAATCTGCACGGCGGAGTTCTTGCTCAATTGCATCTGCATCTAGGCGTTTGCGGTTAATGCTGCGGGCGCGTCCGGTAGCTTGTACACCGTCTAAGTCATTACGTGAGCCTAGCAAGCTATGAATATAAACGCCCGGAATACCCGCCAAAGCTAACATAATGCCTTGGGTTAGTAAAAAGCTGTTCGCCTGTGTAATGATGCTATCCGTCGGCTTGGTGACGGCATCCACATACGTGATGTTTAGTTCGTACGGGCTTTGGGTGCCATCTGAATTGCCTTTATAGGACACTTGCCCCCCATGTTGCTCAACACGTTCTATCAAGGTGGCGAGTTCCTCTTCGGTCAGTATCCCTTCTACGGGACGCACCCCAATGCCATCATGCGATGCTGTAAAGTTAAAAAATGTCGTATGCTCCGATGGTACCGCAAGTGTTTTTACCCAATCCCTTAGTTTTGTGGCGTCGCCGGAAATAATGGTATGTAACAGCAAGGGCGGCAATGTGAAGTTGTATACCATTTGCGCCTCGTTTACCCCATCGCCAAAATAGGAGATGTTTTCTTGATGGGGGACATTTGTTTCGGTCACTAGCAGGGTATTTGGGGCAACTTCATTCAAGACCGCACGCAATAACTGAATAACCATGTGCGTTTGTGGCAGATGGATACAATTTGTGCCAACAATTTTCCATAAGTAGGCGATAGCATCCAGGCGAATGAAGCGCCCACCCATCTCAACCACATAGAATAGTAATACTTCTATCATGCGCATGAAGGTATCAGGGTCTTCAAAATTAATGTCAACTTGGTCGGCACTGAAGGTCGTCCAGACATGTACAGTTTCGCCATTTGCTTTTTGGAAGGGTGTAAGCAAGGGCGATGTCCGTGGGCGTGTGACGCCGCTTAAATCTGTATCTTTTGTAGCGGTCACAAACATCTCTTTGAACAACGGATCATCTCGCAAGAATGCCGCGAACCACTCGCTTTCGGCAGACATATGGTTAAAAACCGCATCAAACATCAGGTCAAAATCTTGTCCGATGGCTTGCACATCATCCCATGTGCCAAGGTCCTGGCGTATAGCGTAATAATCGATGACTGAAAAGCCATCATCTGACGAGAATGGGAAAAAGGGCAAAAAATGTATGGCTGAAATGCTCTCTCGGAAATACTGAGTTGCGAAACGATGCAAGACTTGTAAAGGTGTCTCCCCATCTTTTAGGAGTGAGTCGCCATACGTAATCAGAATCACATCGTTTTGGGAAAATAACGGTTCTGATGAAGGTCTTTGACGCTTCGCTTGTAGGCTGGCGGTTAGTTTCGTGTATAAGGCCGTTGCTTGCTCTGGCGGAAAAAGCGCGTCCAGATAATATTTGATCGTATCCATAGCTCACTACAGTGTCGTTAGTATTTTTTCGATAACAGATTTAAGGTTGCGATACGAAAAGTGTTGCAGGCCAACCTCATAATTATGAGCCGTCATCCGTTGGCGTACATCTGCCGAATCAATCATGCGTCGTGTATGGGTCAAAACCTCACTGGTTATATCATGAAAAAACTCAATGGCTTCTACGCCAGATGCTTTAATATCGGATAAATAAACCGGATAGGTATGTACAACAATTGGCTTACGAAAGTACATGGCTTCCACAAAGGCATTGCCAAATCCTTCATACACACTGGGGTAGGTCACAAAATGAGCGTGCGGGTAGATGTCCCATAGGGCAAATACTTTCTCCCCGTTGATCATGCCACGCTTTTCCTTGACTCTCTCGCCCATAAATTGATAGCGAATACCCGCTCGTTCAGCCTCTTCTCGCAGCCATGCGCCGTATTCGGTCGCTTCGTCGCCTTCATAACCCGTCACGAGGAATACCAAACGGTTATCATCTAATTTGCGAACAAGTTCAATCGCTTTTTCGATGGCTTTACGACGGATAATACGAGTCGGCTGCAATACAATCAAGTCATGCTCGCTCAAACCAAATTCTGGACGGAAAGACATGGCGTATTCGTCTGGCGGCAGCGGCGGATTTTCGAAATCGAATACATTTGGTAAGTAGCTTGCATCGATGCCACGCCATGCCTTAAGGCGCTGTTGCATCACGGTGTTGATGACCATATGCCGAATATTGCTATGACGCGGCGGAAAGGCTTCATCCAACACATCTTGAATATGATTGTTGATGAAACGGTCGCGCTCCCAATAAAAGTCATGATGATGGCACAGCGCTTTAACACTTGTCCGCTTGATAAGGTCGGCAATTGCGACACCAAGCGAAATATTCATGGGGATCGTGCTAGCATTTTGCGGCACGATAAGATCAATTGCGTATTCTTCGACGAAGGCTTCTAACTCACCCCGCATAGCATCCGCACTTGCATAAATACGTTGATACAAATCGGGGGGGGGTGTTGTGGTCAAGAAGGCGTCATCATGAATTTGACGTGCTTCAGGATGTGTGAAGTGCATAGCGGGTACTTCGCGCCCAGCAGGACCGTCTTCATCACCTAATTCACCTGCGATGTAGTAGCAGTTGTGTCCTTTTTCTTTGAATACATCTACCAGCTTAGCGGTTTCGAGGCTAACCCAATCGACCCCTGCTAGCCGGGTTGATATAAACGCTACATTCATGGGTCTTCCCCCTATAAATCGATAAAACCTAACATCGCATTTGTCCATGCAAACCAATGGCGCGAAACTACATCACCTGTTTGGGCATGGTAGGCTTCGGAGAGTGCCCCATCCCATTGTGCGGCTTTGGTGGCGAGCCGTTTACGGGCGGCGGTTTCGCGCCCTGCATCGCCTAACGCTTGCGCGATGATAATCTCTTGTGCGTCACCCAAGGCCCAAGGCGCGGGCGTATGCACCGACCCCAACACCCCATCGAAAAAACCACCATTTGCTTCAGAGAAAGCAAAATCGATGGTATTGTGCCAAATTTCATCCTCAACCGAGGTGAAGCCCCACGCAACAGCTAAGGCAAGCGGCATGTCATTGGCATCATGGTAAAGGTGATAACGCCCCGCGCCATCGGTGGCATAAGCAAAAATTGATTTGTTATCCAACGAGGTCACAAAGTATTGTTGGATGCTCTCGCGGGTTTGCTGTGCCCAATCGGCAAAATCGATAGCTGAGTCTAGTTCTTGTCGTGCGCAGCAATTGCAAACATGCCACAGCAAAATATGGCTGGAGAGTGGATATGCATACGCAATGGGATCATCGGCAGGCGTTTCAGCGGTGGAAAACAGCCATTTTTCAGGATGCTTCTTCTCTAATAAAGCCCGCAAAATGTTATCTATCCCTGAGGCATACCGTTTTAGGAGCGCATCATCACGGGTATATGCGACATAGTCTAACAATTCCAAAAGCGGATACAGTTGCTGGTCTAACTGATAACCGTGATCTTTAATCTTGCCGTTGGCGAGATATGACCGCCCCCATAGGTTGTCTACCCGTTCGGCAACATCAAACATCCATGCAATGTGTTTAGCGACCTGCTCGCGCCCAAGCTCATGCCACTTCATTAACGCTAGTGCAATGAAATAGGCATCACGATTCCATGCTAAGGGCAAAAGCATATGATCGGTGATGATGCAGGTGGCTTCATCCGAAATGGGTACACAACAACTTAAGCCATAGCACAAGCCGCGCCGTAGCATGAGATCGTCGGGGATGCTTTGCCAAAGTTTTCGCCAAGCATCGGCAAGAGGTACAAGATAGTCGATAGCATCTCCTGCATGACGAGAACTCGCATCTTCTCCAATTTGTATACAGAATTGACTGTCTAGCCCATGTTTGAAATCATCACTTATTGTAGGATAGACAAAACCATCTTCAAGAAATGTTATGCCACCATCTTCTGTTTCTGCAATGCCGTCACCATGTAGAAAAGCTGAATAACCTAAAACGGCATTTTTGACACCACAAGACCCTATGCCTCGCCGTTGATAGCTAATCTTGGTTTCCACACTTGGCATATCAACGATGCCACCCTCCGTTAGTTGTGTGTAAGCAGAACGTTGTAACCAAAATTTGCCTGTCCAGCGAGCGTGCTTGCCCGGCTCAGAAAATCGCCAATGCTGCACGACTTCCGCTATAGCGTAGTTAGGATTTCTTCGCGTGATAAAGGTCACACTTTCGGCGATGACCCCATCTTCGAGCGTCAAGCGGATGAATGGCAAGGCGTCTTCAATTAAGTAGGCTTCGCGCTTTACTATCGGCGAAAAGAACGCCATGCCAAAGCCAGCATTAGCAGCAACAGCACGTCGATACCTCCGCACGGCGTCTTGGTCGTAACGTTGCGCGTCGGGGAAGGGCGGCACGGAGGATAATGTTACATATCCATGCTGCGGATGATAGGTATTGATGGCAATGATGCGCCCTTCCGCCGTGATACTGCCCGTGAGACCACACCCGCCAAAATCGAGCGGTTTATAGCTGTTTGCGACATTGAGTAGGCGTAGATGATAGTCGCGCAATGCGTCCAGGAGCATGTTTAGCCTTTTACAGCCCCAGCCGTTAAGCCGCGTGTCAAGAAGCGCTCAAAGAAAAAGTAGAGGACGACAATCGGTACGCTAATGATGAGAGAGCCTGCCATCAACGCTGAGACGGGCACCTCTTGGCTATCTAATCGGCTTAAGCCTAACGGCAAGGTCCAACGGTCGGGTTCCGTGACCAAGAACAAGAAAGCATACAAGAATTCGTTCCATGCGATCATAAAGGTATATAAGCCAACGGAAGCAATCGCGGGTAAAGATAAGGGTATAGTGATGCGATAAATGGTTTCAAACTCATTACAACCATCTATTAAGGCGGCTTCTTCAAGGTCGGGTGGGATGGTCACGAAATAACTACGCAGCATATACAGTGCCACCGGTATCGTGCTAGAGAGATAGACTAACACCAAGCCTTCTAGCGTGCCGCGTAACCCCGTGCGCGTAAAGACGACAAACAATGGAATAGCGAGCACAATGGCAGGGAACATATAGATCAGCAAAATCATGCCCGACATCACATTGCGCCCTGGGAATTGTAAGCGGGTAATAGCATATGCGCCTGGGATAGAGAGTGCCAAGGTAAAGCTAGACGTCAATAACGCGAGTAAGAAACTATTCCAGATAAAAGGCGGAAAGCCTTGTTCTACCAATACAATAGTAAAACTACTTTGGTTGAAAACGTTCTGGCAATCTTCAGGAAGGGTCGGTTTTTCTTCGATGTCGTCGGTACCATGTTGTAGCCAACAACGTACCGGATGAAATGTGGTTTCAATGTCCTCGATAGTGGGCGCTAATTTAGTGGGATTGGTTTGAATATCTGCTTCTGGTCGTACAGAAAGATTGAACATCCAATAAAAGGGAAAAACCGTGATAAAAGTAAAAAAGATGATAAAAAACCAGCGCAAAAAACGCCCGAGCCTAGTTTGTAATTCTTCCTGCGAAAACGATGAATGATTGTTGGGTGTCATCATGCTTCCTCTGCCTCCTCAGTTAAAAAGAAGCGGAAATAAATTAATAGAATGACGGATAAAATGGCTGCCATGACAACAGCTATCGCGCTGGCCTCACCCACGTTGCTTTCGATGAACAATGCCTCGAATATTTGGATGGGAATCACCTTTGTTTGAGAAATAGCGCCGGTTAACAAGAAAATGTCATCAAATTTATTGAACGTCCAGATGAAGCGCAACAAAAAGAGCGTGCCTAGCACAGCACGCAGTTGCGGCAAGGTGATATGTTGCATTCGTCGAAGGGGGGTTGCGCCATCTACTTTAGCGGCTTCGTACAAGACATCTGGAATCGCTTGAATACGAGCCAATAGGAACAAAAAGGCAAATGGAAAATAACGCCATGTTTGGAAGAAAATCACCATGATGAGTGGAATCGAAACACCTAAAAAGCTGTCTCTAGTCCCAAGAAAATTAATGGATGTCCCCAAAGCGGCATTGACTAAACCCGACTCACGCAAGAGCGCATTCCAAACAAACGCGACTGAAATCACGGGCGCAACATACGGAAAAAGGATAAATCCGCGAAAAATTTGCCGCCCCGGAAAGGCTTCCCGGACAACAAGCGCGGCAATCAAGCCAAAGAGTATCGCCAGAATGGTACTTGTAAAGGTGTAGGCAAGGGTGCGGCGCAACATTGGGTAAAAATCTGGGTTACGAACCCCAATGGCAATGCGCTCCTCTCCGCGATCAATGCCCTCTACTTCTCGGAAGCCTCGGTAGTCGTCAAAGAAACGGCGGGCATCTTCATAGACAATTTGGCCATCTTCTTCAAGACAACCGCTACCATCTTCTGTGCGCACGCACGGCACCGTATCAACCCGAAACCCACCTTGGGCAACATAGTTGTCGAACGTAAACCCTTCTAAAGAAAACACTTCTAGGTCGGGTAGGTCGGCGGTTTCGATGGGGCGAAAGCTAAAGAGGACATTCCAGATAACAGGGAAGATCACGATACCCAATACAATCAACAAAATCGGTAAGAACAGCGCATAGGCAAGGTTACCGATGTAATGGGTGCGCGTTTGCTGGTCTATGTAGTTACCACGCGGTAGAACCATCACATATGCGATTAACGCAAATATCGTAATGATTTCTGGGCGGATATTCCGCCCAAACCAAACAAGTTCAGAGATACCAGCCATCAAAAAGAGAACAAGCGCCACACCACCTACCGCCGTTAAGGCTCGGCGTTGGTATGTAATATCAGGATTAGCATATTGGTTGTTAGGCATCAGCAGTAAGGCGATCCCTACCAAGCTAATGATCGTAACAACAGCGCTCAAGGGGGTGGAAATTAGCCCAAGCTCCATGCCCACAAACCCCACTAAAAAGCCCGTTGTCGCCCCGATGCCAACGCCTAGGAATGTATTGTATGAGCGTAAAAAGAAAACGTAAAAGCCAGGGAGCGCACCAATGGCGCACCACAAGATGATCTCTAAAATGGATGACATTTTGTTTTCCTTGTAAGAGTCCTCTGAAACAAGGTCATTTGGAACGAAGTTTAACCTGCATTGACCCGTTAAAAGCCTTGGAAAACCAGAACATTGAGGCTGTTTAGGCTTTTTTCAGTAGAGTCATGTAAAAAATAAAAAATGTAATTACACCGATGGTGTGGTTACCCACACCATCGATACTAGCTTTAGGAAGGACTAGCCTTCGAGTTCAAATTGAATATCTTCGGTTTCAATTTGGATGTTTTCGAGAGCTTCTTCAACGGTTATATCACCATTGATCGCATCAACCAGATTTTCTTGAATGAAGAAATCTGCACCAACAGCGCCAGCCAACAGGGCTTGGCCATCACTGATGCCCATACGGTAGTAGTTATCGGCACCATTGACCATGATTTCTAGGTCTTCTGCTGAGTAGAAATCACTCAGCGGGGCACGACGATCTACACCGACATCCAAGGCCGCCCAGCCCTCTATGAATGCCGTCGCATTTTCACCATCACCTTGGCGCATGGGGAACTTGCCTTCAGGGGCAATACCTAAGGCATCTAGATAGGCTTGGCTCATCCAGAACTCAGCGAAGGCCAAAGCTTCGGGGTCAGCATCTGGTGTGATGCCAATGTTAAACGTCCCGCCCCAAGCGGCAGGAACATCGTTGCTATACCCGCTAATTGAACCGACCAAGCCCGTGTTTTCGGCAATGAATGCGGGATTTTCTTCACATTCGGCGCATGAAGGGAAGGCCGCATCACGTAGACCAGCCATTTCATCTAGGATGAAAG
Organism: Anaerolineae bacterium; assembly: GCA_034437075.1. Taxonomy (GTDB): domain Bacteria; phylum Chloroflexota; class Anaerolineae; order Aggregatilineales; family J027; genus DAOTVD01. The sequence goes on along the minus strand of DAOTVD010000017.1, from coordinate 36,333 downwards.
GTGACCAAATCGTTATACCACAGTTGCCAGCCAAGTAGTTGGCGCGCGTTTGATCCCAGAACCAGCCCGACTCTGATTGCCCGGCGCTATTCATGAGGTCAACGTAAAATTGCATCGCCTCTACCATTTCGGCAGACTCCCAATTGATGTTGCCTTCGGCATCAACAAAAGTGGCACCATTTGCCAAAGCGATGTGTTCGAATACTTGCCACGTGTAGGTTTGATCGGGTGCGTTAGGGCCACAGAAGCCAAAGAAACCATTGTCAGGGTCGTGTAGTGCTTGAGCCCCAGCTAAGATGGCTTCGTAGCTGTTAGGCACAGCCAAGCCATTCGCTTCAAACAAATCTGCACGGTAGAGCAACAGTTGCCCCCAACCATCAGACGGAATGGAGCCATAGCTACCTTCTTCACCTGTCAGGGCTAAGGCACCAGCATTAAAGGTATCAACACCAAGATTTTCGATAACACTGGTGGTTGCTTCTACATCCAATACACCGTCGTTAACCCATTTAGCAGTTAACACGATGGGATGTAGGGCAAGGTCGGGCAAGGTGCCAGACGCAAGGTTGACGACCATCAAACGATCAATTTCGTTTTCTTCTACAGGGACAACGCGAACATCAACCCCAGGGTTAGCTTCTTCAAAAGCTGCGGCAATGGCTTCTTGACGTTCAACACGTTCTGGCTGATTTTCGGTTGTCCAGAATGTGACAATAACCTCATCTTGTGCCAGTGCGGGCAGGCTAGCTAGCAATAACGCAAAAATCAACACAAATGCGAACATACGACGGATATTCATGATTCGTTAACTCCTTAAAAATTTAATGTGTTTTGATCTATAGGTATCGTCATTAGATACTTAATAAGCATCACCTCCTTCAGGAAGACTAATTTAACGGGTAGAGTCACGCACAATAAGCTGTGGTGCTAGCAGCATTTGCGCAGCCTCTGAGGCTGTGCCGTCAATGTGGCTTACAAGTATATCGACCAAATGTGTCCCAATGTCATTTATAGGCTGATGGATAGTGGTTAGGCTAGGTCTAGACAACCGTGCTGCTGGTATGTCATCAAAACCAACGACTGCAATATCGGAACCAACGCGCATATTGGCCTCTTGGATCGCCTGAATAGCACCCAATGCCATCAAATCGTTACAGGCAACAATTGCCGTTACATAGGGCAAGTGCTGGATAATGCGTTGTGTAATGCTGTACCCATTGTGTTGTCCCAAATCGCCGTAGAAGATATGTTTTTCGTCAAGGGATAGGTGATAAGCTTGTAAAGCATCGCGATACCCCCTTAGACGGTATTCTGTAAACGCCAAATCAATTGGCGGCAAAATAATGGCAATCTGTTTGTGACCTTGCTGTAAGAGATGCTCAGTTAATAAATAAACACCTTTACGATTGTCCAAATCGACATATGGAAATAGTTCCTCAACATCGGGTTCTAAGCGGCCTTGCACGACGAACGGGCATCCTTGGCGAGTAAGATAATCGATACGTGGATCATCTTTGCGCGTGCGAACAATGACCATTCCATCTACACGGTTACCACCTACAAACTTACGATAGGCTTGCATTTCATTCGAGAAAGATGAGTGAGCGGAAAAGAGTAAATCGAAGCCCTTGCGCGAGGCTGCACTGCCAAGACTAATCAGCAGTTCGCGAAAGTAACCATCCGATACATAGACTTCTTCCATAGGCGCGATAATACCAATGGTATCGGTACGCTGGCTCTGGAGTTGTCGTGCAACAAGGTTGGGCTCGTAGCCCAACTCACGGGCGACTGATAAGATTGTCTGACGTGTCTCTTCGCTGACGTCGTCGTAACCACCTAAAGCACGTGAAACGGTTGTTACAGAGAAATTTGTTTTTTGGGCAATGTCTTTTAGCTTTGCCATAAAAGTCGTTGAAAAACTATTTTATCCGAAACGTTTCGGGTATATTGAGGATAATGTACGCCAAAACGTTTCGGATGTCAAATAATGAAATAATGGGGCAGGGCAATTGCCTCAACCTGGGGCTTAACTGAGTTGCAAGTTTGGCAAGTCGCCATTTTTGACCCTCCTCTTTGATCCCCCCCCGAATTCGAAGGATACAGGGAGGGGTAAATATTAGGCTAGAGAAGGTCTTAAGAGGTCAGATTTTGATACGATTGCCCTGATCCTGATAATGAGGGAGTAGGTTCGTACACCCGTTTATTTTCCACGCAGTGTACAATTAAATAAAGCGATATAGGATCAAGATTATGGATTTGCCCAAAACCATTGATCTGCCCCTAAAACAAGATGATCATGGCGTGTTGTGCGTGAGTGACTCGCGCGTGCCACTAGATACCATCATCGCACGCTATCATGCCGGGGATAGGCCCGAAGTGATTCATGAATCTTTTGACGTGGTGCCCCTGGCGGCCTATCTCCAGAGTCGCTGCCAACCACCGCGCAAGATTGCTTTTATAGATGCCACGTCACGGGTGATATATCACAATTGTCGTATTCACAGCCATCGTGTGTTTATGGGCATTGCTCAGCAGGGTAAAACCTTGACGGGCTGGTTTTTCGGCTTCAAAATCCATCTTATTTTCAATGACGAGTATGTAGAGGGCAAGCGCATCAAAAATTTTTGGCCCTCAAAGGTTCTTAGGCTTTTCCAGAAAAATAATTACCCCTCCCCAGCCCCTCCCCGAATTCAGGGAGGGGCTATTATGCGCACGAGTAAGTTCTCCCCCCGAATTCGGGGGGAGCTAGAGGGGGGTAAAATCAAGCCGGTATCCTTTTCGACAAAAGCAAGCGGCATAGTTAAATACTTGGAAAAGCCTTAAAAGCTCAAGATGCGGTCAACCCGTAGGTGCGAGGCGGGCCTCGCACCTACACAAACTACCCTTATGCAGAATAAATTAAACGTCCCAAAAAGCCTGTCAAGCCCCGATTTGATGCAATCGCCCTGCAAGCAAGTTAGCCTTGAGCTAAACCCGAACTCACGTTAGATTAGGACATACACAAAGGGAATGAGAGCCATGTCATCCGTCATAATTGCCATCTTTTCGGATAAATCGCACGTCAGGCGTGTGGTTGATGAGCTATCCCACATACAAGGTCTCGAGATTGGCCAGGCGATAGTCGCGATGCGCTTGCAAACAGGCGAATTGAAAATTTTGGAGGGCGAACTAAGCCCCCAAGAAGCGCGCCGCTTGGGCCGTCGCTTTGGGGCTGTAATGTCGGCGCTGGGCATCACCCAATTCGGTGCATTGGCCCTGCCGGGCCTGGGGCCCATCCTGGCTGTGGGGGTTGGCGCTATTCTGGGGGGATGGGTAGGCGGTGCGACTGGGCGTTTTGTCGGGCAATTGCTTAGCGCCGGATTTCAGCAAGACCAAATTGACCAACTCACCGCGCACCTAAAGCAAGATCAGATTGCCCTGCTGTTAGAAGTTGAGAATCCGGAAGATTTGCCCACTTTGCGGCAGGCATTGCAAATCGACAGTATTGATATTCTGGAAACGGGATCGGACGCGCTCGCTCAGCTACCCCCTAGCGAAACCCATGGCCCAGTCTCTGAGAAAGCCACGCCCGATTGAGGCCGGGGGATTAATCCGAAGCAGAAGAGGCTTCGCCAGGCTGCAAACGCCGGCCCAGCACGCGCCACACCGCCACCACCACCGGATTCTTGCGCGATTGCATATGATCTAGCGCGGTGACCACGATAAAGCCCACTACCATCAGGAATAGCGCGAAGAAAATTTCTTCTGTCGAAGCGACATCCGTAGGCACCACGGGCACGGTGAATTCTTCGGCATGGTCGGCAGCCTCACCCAGATTGGCATTGCTCGCCGCGCGCCAGGGGTAAATTTTCCACAACGAGCCCATCATGAAGCCCGTTAGGACGGCCAAGGTAACCATTTCATACGTCCGCAACAGCCAACTGAGCACCCGCGCAAATATCGTGATGCCAATCGCGCAGCCCATACCGACCATGAAGATCACATCCAGTTGAAGTTCACGCACGGCGGACAGAACATAATGATATTGGCCTAAAATCAACAAGATAAATGAACCCGAAATACCGGGCAAAATCATGGCCATAATGGCGATCATGCCGCTGAAAAACAACACCGGATAACTATGATTATCATCGCCGACCGGGTTTTGGGTCACGATAAGCAGCGCAAACAGCGTCCCGACGATAAAGCCGCCAATCGTCCAGACATCCCACCGCGCCACCTGCACGCCTATCGCGATAATCGACGCGACGACCAAACCGAAGAAAAAGGCAAATAGATAATCGGGGTGTTCTTCGAGCATCCAGGTCAAAAAACGCACCAAAGCCAATATTGCCGTCACCATCCCCAAGCCCAGCGCGCTCAGAAAACGCAGGGGGATCGCCGCTAGTGCTTCACGCCATTGGCCGCGCAACAGCAAGCGGGCGACATCCAGATTAAATGATTTAATGGCGTTGATTAAGGTTTCGTAGATACCCAGGATAAACGCCATCGTCCCGCCCGAGACACCCGGCACCAAGTCGGCGGTGCCCATCGCAAAGCCACTGAAGAAAATGCGCAGGTTCTCGCGCGGCCCCTGGGGATGGCTCAAATCTTTCGAAGGTGCGTCCATAGTCTCTCCGCTGTTGTTACCAATCCAAACGCGCAGTACTGTATCATTTTTTGCCGGATAAAAAAAGCAAGAAAAACCCCACCAGATGCCTGATTAGAGCGGTAAGGTGGTGCCATGGTCTTTCAGCCAGCGCCACCAATAGCGATAATCGGGGCAATGCTGTTCGACCAAGGCCCAAAAACGCGGCGAATGATTCATCTCGGTCAGGTGGCAAAGTTCGTGGATGATGACGTAATCGACCGCGCCGCGCGGCGTAAGCATCAAGCGCCAATTGAAGTTCAAATTGCCGCGCGTCGAGCAACTCCCCCAGCGCGTTTTTTGCCCCCGGATGGTTACTTTGTGGATTGTATAACCGTATTGCGTCGCTAATTCGTGGGCGCGGGCGGTGATGTAGGTTTTGGCCTGGGCCCGATACCAAGCTTCGAGCGCCGCGCGTACTTCGTCATTCTGGTCGGATTCTGACGCGGGCTGTGCGCCCAGGCGAACGCGCAACCAATCCGCTTGACGGCTGACATGGCTGCGTTTGGCCCGTTGCCTCGGGATGACTTCCAGCGTTAGGGTCTCGCCTAGATAGGGTAAACATTCACCAGTGATATACTGGAGTTTGGGCGTTTTCGCGACGAGTTGATCCACCCGTTGCAGATTTTTCAGAATCCAATCTTGGCTGTTATGCAAAAGCCGCTCGACCTCCTGCTCAGAACGATCATTGGGCAAGATCACCTCTAGGCCAATTTCAGGAGCAATCCGCAACTTAACCCGCCGAGCGCGCTTACTGCGCCGGATGGTATAGCTGACCGTACGCGCGCCAAAAATAATTTCAGGCATCAATTCACTTCCTCGGATGACTGATGAACGACTGCGCGTCCATACTTTTGCTCAGCCGCCATAACAACAAACGCTTTAACGCTAACACCAACTGCCAGCGCTCACAAGTAGACCAACTCCGTCGGCCTTGCCATAAAACAAAAAAAAGCCTCTGGCATCAGAGGCTTTTGGGAATGCTGCGCGCTGCGGCTTAGCCGTCCGCCCAGCTTACCGAACCAGCATTACAGCGTGTAAAGCGCATATAGAAGGGCTCGCCTGTGGCGGCATCCAGGGTGTTAATACCGTTTATTTGGAAGGTATCGCCATCTTTATACAATTCAAAGAAGCTTTCGCGATGCACCAGGCTACCGTCAGCCGGATGGTTATTGATCTGAGCTTCGGAGGCAAAGAAGATGATTTCACCCGAATTGGTCAGAATAACGATAATGCCACCGCCATTGAAATTGCCGGAGTCAACAAAACCGTCACCATCCACACAGTAAATGGCATACGGCCCCAGGTAGCGTTCATCATTTAAGCGCCCATCGCCGGGCACGTCCTGGCGATCACGAATGCTAAAAGGCCGGTCGGCATTGCTCGCCGCAACGGGTGCCTGGGCGGTGGTTCCAGCATTTTCATCTGTGGTGGTTGTTTGGGTGGTCGTGACCGCCACCCCAGGCGCGGTTTCTCCGGCGGCGACAACCGGCAACGCCTGCACATTGCCGCGCACCGTCACCAGATCGCCAAAGAGCCAACCGACCTGGCCCCCCGCGACGACCTGATACCAGGCCGCGCTGCTGTTGCGCCCGATGACTTGTACGGAGGTGTTATCGGACAGCACACGGATAATGTCAAAGGTCAGCGCCGGGCCGGTGCGGAAGTTCACCGCATCGTTGGTGTTGCCGGTCAGGCTGTTTTCAGTCGAGACATTGGCTGCGGTGGGGGCATTCCCCCCGCGCACGGTTGCGGTGGCCGGGTCTAGAATCGGCAAGTCGGCCAGGTCAAAGTCTGCCGGAAAGAGCAAAAAGTCGGAACGAACCCAGCCCGTTTGGCCACCACCCGCTGGCGATACCAACACCCAAATGCCATCATCGCGCGGGTTATCTTCGCGCCCCTGAACAGTCAGCGTGGCACCCCGGCCTAGCGTCGCCAACGAAGCCGAGCCCGTGCTGGGGCCTTCGCGCAGAAACAAGTTATCGGGTACTACACGCGCATTCACGTCGGATTGCGCATAACTGACCAAGCTGACGGACAGCAGCAGCAGTAAGACGAGGCTGCCCCCTATAGTCTGTAAAAGACGTTTTTTCATCATCATTTCCCCTATCGACAAAATCCTCAGTGACGGACAAGCAAAGTGTATCATTCGGGATACCTCAACTCAATATCATAGCGTATGTCCGCGCTTTTGGCTGATATTGGTAAGCGGAGCGCCAGGACTGACGCCCCGCAACATAACACCCCCTTAGCCCGTCAGAATCGGCGCGATGACCAACGAAACAATCGCGAGTAGCTTAATCAAGATATTCAACGACGGCCCCGAGGTATCCTTGAAAGGATCACCCACGGTGTCACCGACCACCGCCGCTTTATGCGCATCAGAGCCTTTGCCGCCGTATTCACCTGATTCGATGTACTTTTTGGCATTATCCCAGGCGCCGCCCGCGTTGGCCATCATGACGGCCATCACAAAAGCGGACGCCAAGGCCCCAACCAGCACCCCGACCAAGGTCGCCGAGTTAACGAAGTCGCCCAGGGCATTGTCTTCGCCCGCTACGGATAGCAGGGCGATGATGATCGGCACGCCCACGGCCAACAGCCCCGGAAAGATCATCTGACGAATGGCGCTGTCGGTGCTGATGGTCACACAGCGCTGGTAGTCCGGTCGTGCATCCGTCCCTTCTTCGAGCAACGCAGGGTTTTCTTCGACCTGACGGCGGACTTCATCCACAATGGAACCCGCCGCACGCCCGACCGCGTTCATGGTGCGCGCGCTGAACAGATACGGCAACATCGCGCCGAACAGCACCCCGGTGAGCACTTGCGGATTGGTAATGGCCAGGTCGGCAGTGTCAATATTCGCACTCTGCACGAAAGCGGAAATCAAAGCGAGGGCCGTCATGGCTGCGCTACCAATTGCAAAGCCTTTCCCGGTGGCGGCTGTGGTATTGCCCAGGCTATCGAGCGCATCGGTACGGTCGCGCACTTCGCTGGGGAGCTCGGCCATTTCTGCGATACCGCCCGCGTTGTCGGCCACCGGGCCGTAGGCATCCGAGGCGAGGGTAATGCCGAGCGTGGCCAACATGCCGACCGCCGCAATGGCGACGCCATACAGGCCGCTACCATCATAGGCATTGTCGGTCACCTGGAAAGCGACCAGGGTCACCACGATCACGATTAGCATCGGCGCTACCGTGCTTTCCATACCCACGGCCAAGCCCCGAATCAGATTTACGCCTGCGCCACTCTGCGCGGCTTCCGCGATGCCCTGGGTGGGTTTTTCGGTGCCGGAGGTGTAATACTCGGTGAAGTAGGCGATCATCGCGCCCCCGATCAAGCCCGAAATCGCCGCCACGACCAGCGCCAGTTCCAAATCCAGCACCAACGCCAGCACGAAGATCAGCACGGCTACACCGCCCGTGGCGGCATAGACACCCCGGCGCAAGGCACCTAGCAATTCTTCTAGCTTGGCGCCTTCTTTCGTGCTCACGAGAAAGGTCGCCGCCAGGGAGATTAGAATACCGCCCGCCGCAATCAAGAACGGGAAGGCCACCCCGGCTTCACCAATCGGGGCATCTTCGGCGCCCTGGCTAGCTACGAGCGCCAGCGTCATAGCCGCCACAATGCTCGATGCATAACTTTCGAATAGGTCAGACCCCATCCCCGCGACATCGCCCACATTATCGCCTACATTATCGGCAATCGTGGCCGGGTTACGGGGCGAGTCTTCCGGCAGGCCGATTTCCGTTTTGCCGACCAAGTCGGCGCCGACATCCGCCGCTTTGGTGAAGATACCGCCCCCCACACGCGCGAAGATAGCGATAGAGGTCGCGCCGAAGCCATACCCGGCCAGGGCTTCTATTTCATCTACGCCAAAGACGATATACAGGATGCTTAGGCCCAGCAATGAGAAGGAAACGACCGCCATACCCATAATGACACCGCTAGAAAATGACACCCGCAAGCCTTCGTTCAGCGAGCGCTGCGCGGCAGCCGTGGTGCGCACATTGGCCCGCACCGCCACACTCATCCCCACGTACCCCGCCAGCGCGGAGCTAAACGCGCCCACCACGTAGGCTACTGGGGTCAGAGTGCTGAAGTCTTCAAAAACAACGCTGAGAATCGCCAGGAGAATTGTCACGATGACGACCACAATTCCCACGTAGGTATATTCCTGGCGCAAAAATGCCTGGGCACCGAGTTTGATGGCGTCGGAAATTTCCTGCATCAAGGCGTTACCGGTGTCTTTTTGCATAATTTGCTGTGCGGTGTACCCCGCAAACAAAATGCCGATAATGGCGACCACAGCCGCCAAAATTGGTGCGGCGTCTACAATCGCGCTCGTATCTTCTTCTGTCGTCTCGTCCTCTTGCGCCTGGGCGGCTGTTGGCAGCACGAAAAGCGCAGCCAGCAACAGCATCAACACAAGCCAACGAGCAGTAAGCTTATTCATGGTTACCTTTTAACTCCATGGTTGATTACGTATGCAACTCGGCTGATGATTGTATCTGCCCTGGCGTAAAGATCAATGTTTTTCGCCCGCAAAATCGCCGATAAAGCGCCAAACATGCTACACTAACGGCATGACCACCGCCTTTTTTACGGATAAACACTTTGCCGCCCACACCCAACCCGGCCACCCCGAACATGCCGGACGGTTGGAAGCCGTGGTCGCATTGCTGCAAGACACCGGAACCTGGCAGCGCCTGGCCCATCTTGCGGATGTGATGCCCGCGACGGATGAGCAAATCCTGGCGGTGCATACCGCGCGTTACCTCAAAACCCTGGCGGCGACCGCGAATATGCAATATGGCACCTATTTCGGCGCCGACACCTATCTGACCCCGCAGTCTTACAACCTGGCGCGTCTGGCGGCGGGGGGCACGCTGGCGGTCGTGGATGCGGTTCTGGGTGGCGAAGCACAAAACGGGATCGCGGCGATACGCCCGCCCGGCCACCACGCGACCCCCCAAACCGGCATGGGCTTTTGCCTGCTGAGCAATATCGCCATGGCGGCGCGTCATGCGCTTGCGCGACACGGCCTGCAACGGGTCGCGATTGTGGATTATGACGTGCATCACGGCAACGGCACACAAGACTGCCTATATGATGATCCGCGCGTGCTGTTTATTTCCAGCCATCAAGCGCCGCTATACCCTGGCACAGGGGCCATAGGCGAAACGGGGCGCAGCGATGGACGCGGTTATACGGTCAATATCCCCTTACCTGCCGCCACCGGGGACGATGCCTTCGCCACGCTATACGCGGATTTTGTGCGGCCTATCTTGGCGCGCTACGCGCCGCAACTGCTGCTGGTTTCCGCCGGGTTCGATGCGCACTGGGTCGATCCGCTCGCGGGGCTCAGTTTATCTCTGGCAGGTTACGATCAACTCTGCCGTCTGATGCTGCAAGCCGCCGATGATGTATGTGAAGGTAAGGTCATATTTGTGATGGAGGGCGGTTATGATCTTCAAGCGCTCAGCCATGGTTGGCTCAATATCGCGCGCCGTTTATTGGGGGATGAGGCGCTCAGCGACCCGCTCGGCCTGGCCCCCATGGCGCAGGATTTGCCCGATGGCTTGCTAGAGCGCCTACGGGAACAACATCGCCTGGCCTGAGCCAGCATTGACGCCCTTTGGACACTTGGCTAGAATGTTCCTGTTATCTTGTCAACGCTCCTCAACAGGGACAACTGCACACGCTAGAGAAACAAACGACGATGGAGTACGGAACGTCATGAGCAATACAATCGCTTTGAACGCGCAAAAGCGCGAGATTATTGGAAAGCAGGTCAAACAACTGCGCCGCGCTGGGATCGTACCGGCAGTGGTGTATGGTCCCCTGCATGAAAAGCCCATCGCGGTGCAGATTCCCTGGAAAAGCCTGCGCCCGATCATCGCCCAGGCTGGGGGCACCAGTGTCATTGAAATGGATTTAGAGGGCGAAGCCATTAATGTCCTCATCAAAACGGTAGAACGTCACCCCGTCCGGCGTGATGTCATGCACGTCGATTTTTACGCGGTCGATGTTACCGAACTGTTCCGCGTGGAAGTGCCGCTAGTAGTGCCAGATGCCGAAGCGCTGGGTAAGCGCCTGGAAGCGCGAGTTTTCCAACCCATGAATCGCATCGAGATCGAAGTTTTGCCCCAGAAAATCCCCAATGAAATCGTGATTGACGAAAGCTTCTTCCAGGAAGCCGGGGATATTATGACCGTGGCTGACCTGCCCCAAATCGAAGGGCTAGAGTATCTGGCCAACCCCGAATTGCCCGTGGTGCGCACCGTCTCGCTAGAGCTATTGGCCGCACGCATGGATGCCCAATTAGAAGGCGAAGAAGAAGAATTCGAGAAAGTCGAGCCATCTCCCGAAGTAGAAGTCATTGGGCGGGGCCGCGAAGAGGAAGAAGAAGAATTCTAAAGCCCTTGTGGCCAGCGGTTTGATGATTTCGGAGAAATCTTATCATGGCCTGGGCATGTGTTCAGGCCATTTTTTATTCCCCGGCAAGGCCTATCATGCCATGCGTTTTCTGATACAATGTCGCTATGTCTGCATCCCAAAAAACGCGCTTTATTATTCGTCAGGCGACGGATAACGATCTGAAGGCTTGTTTGGCCCTGGATGCCAGCGTCGAAACAGATCATATTTGGCAAATGCAATGGCGAGAAATGGCGGATGGCCATCAGATTCGCTTTCAGACCATGCGCTTGCCCCGCCCCACCCAGGTAGACTATCCGCGCGACACAGGCGAACTGCACGACGATTTACAGACCCTGACCGGGATGTTGGTGGCTTATGCGGAAGCTGGCCCTTTGCTGGGCTACGCCCATATGATGCTCATCCCAGCAGATAAAAGCGCCTGGCTGCGCAATCTGGTGGTTGATCGTCCCTGGCGGCGGCACCGTATCGGGCGGGCGCTGCTGGCGCAGGCCAAAATCTGGGCGCGCGCTCAGGGGGCTAACCATCTTACCACAGAGGCTACCACCAAAAACTACCCGGCAATACAATTTATGCTGCAACAAGGCTTTATCTTTTGTGGCTTTAACGATCGGTATTACACTAGCCAGGATATTGCTGTTTTTTTCGGACAGAATATATGACGGAAGACACCCTGCTCGAATTCTTGCTCTTCACCAACGAAACCCTGACTGCTGCGATTGTTATCCTGGCAGCATCGTTGCTGTTGTACAACCTGATGCGCAATTTCCAAGACCGCGTAGCCCAGGCATCCGCCGCGCTCTTGGGCTGTGTGACCATAGCGTACACCATCGATAGCATCGTTGGCTTAGACCCAGAAGGGCAGTCTTTAGAAACCTGGTATCGCTTGCAATGGATCGGGCTGGCGTTTGTGCCTGCCGCGATGTTCCACCTGGCCGATGCCTTGCTGGCCACCACTGGGCGGCCCTCACGCGGGCGGCGGCGGCGTATTCTGCGTATGTTATACCTTCTGAGCGGGTTATTGCTTATCCTGGCCTTGTTTAGCGATCTGATCGGCCAAACCTTGGTGCGCTTCCCGGTGACGTATCTGGCGCCGGGGCCGGTGTTTCCGGTGTATATGGCCTATTTTGGGGTGTCGCTCGTTGTGTCGCTGCGCTTTGTGTGGCGCGCGCGGGCCCGCTGCCTGACCACCGCCACCCGTCGGCGCATGACCTTCTTCTTGTTGATCTTTCCTGCGCCGGGTCTGGGGTTGTTCCCTTACACGCCACTGGTTGATCTTTTCGGGAACAGCGGCGTGCTCTCGCCCGTTTTCCTGGCCATTATCTTCAACCTGGCCAACCTTTTTGTGATCTTCATGCTGGTTTTTATGGCCTATCCGCTCTCATTTTTCGGGACGACCAAAGCCGACCGAGTGGTCAAAACCGAGTTATTGCAGTTTTTGCTGCGCAGCCCCTTTACGGCGATTGTCGTGCTGGGGGCCATGGTCAGCGCGCCGCGTATTTCAAATGCCTTAGGACTCAATGAAAACGATATTCTAATCGTTTCTGCCATTGGCGTATTATTGATCCTGCAATGGGCTATCACCGTATCCATGCCGCTTTTGGAAGACATCTTCATCTATACACGCGACCAGGACGAAGCCCAACGCCTGCGCGATCTGAGCGAGCGCCTGCTGACCCGCTCGGATAGTAAACAGCTTCAAGAAGCCTTGTTGGCGGCCATTTGCGATCAATTCCAAGCGCCTAGCGCCTTTTTGGCCATCAACCATCCCACAGGCCCGCGCCTAGAGCAAATCATCGGCGAACCGCCCGATGCCGACGACCAACATTTAATGCACGCGCATCTGAACGACCTGGGCAACGGTTGGGAAGCGGACTTTCAAACCGCTGAATACCCCGACCTATATCTGTGGAAGCGCTTCTGGATTATGCCCCTGCACGACCCCAGCCATACGGAAGACCAAAGCACTCAGGTGCTGGGCATTCTGGGCATTTGGGGGCGCGAGATGCCACCCAATTTAAGCGAAGACGAGCGCCATTTGCTAGAGGTCTTTCGTAATCGTGCGGCCAAAATCTTATCCGACTTGCGTCTACAGGGGCGCGTATTCGAGGCCGTGGACAACTTTGCCGCCGAGGCCAGCAACCCGCGTAACTTGGGCGGCATCTCGCGCTATGGGCATGTCCAAAAAGAACTACTAGAAGACCCCGAAGCCTTTACCGATATGGTACATGGTGCCTTACGAGATTTCTGGGGCGGCCCCAAGCTAGCCGAAAGCGAATTAATCCAATTGCAAGTCGTGCAGCGTGCCCAAGACGAACATAGCGGCAGCCCGACACGCGCCTTGCAGGCTGTGCTCACCCAGGCTATCGATAGCCTGAAGCCGCCTGGCGACCGCAACATGACCACCACCGAATGGATTCTCTACAACATTTTGGACTTACGATTTTTGCAAGGGAAAAAGGTCAGCGAAGTGGCACCCCAGTTGGCCATGAGCGAATCTGACTTTTATCGTAAGCAGCGCGTCGCGATTGAAGAAGTCGCGCGCCATATTACCGAACTAGAACGCGACCAACTGGCCAGAGCGGGTCACGAGCAATCATCCGATGAAAAACAGCCACAAAGTACATGATAAGTATCACTCAATGTTTGACAAAGCCTACCACCACCGTATAATCTGTGCTTAAGTACAGGGGGAAAATTGGTTTATGACAACGAAACGTTACTACGCGACAACACCACCACCGCCACCCGACGAATCGTACTGGTCGGCTATTATGATGCAAGAAGAGGCCGATATTGATGCCTCGCTATATGCTGAAGAAGATGGCTGGACAGATGCCGATGCATTCCGCAAGATGTCTTTGCGCGACGGCAGCACCTACATCGGAGAACCCGAAGACTGGCAAACAGCCGAAGCCGCCTTTCAACAAGACACCTCTTTGCTTTTTGATATTGTCGGCTACAACAAAGGTGGCTTGTTGGTCGAATGGCATAGCCTGCGGGGCTTTGTGCCGGCCAGCCAACTCGTGGATGATGAAGTCGGCAGTTCGCCCACGAAACCCGACCTGAATGCCTATATTGGCCAGCAATTGCACCTACGTGTCATCGAAATTAATGCGCGGCTCAATCGGCTGATCCTCTCGGAACGGGCCGCGCAAGTGCAACCCGGCACCCGCGCCGCCGTTTTGCATCAACTGGTTCCGGGCGACATTTGCCAGGGCATCGTCACCAATATCTGTGATTTTGGCGTATTCATAGACTTGGGCGGCGTCGAGGGGCTCATCCACATCAGCGAATTGAGTTGGGGCCGGGTGGAACACCCGCGCGAGATCGTCAACCGGGGCCAGTCGGTGGAGGTTTATATCATCGACATTGCGCCGGACGCAGGCCGCATTGCCCTCAGCCTAAAACGCTTACAGCCCGACCCCTGGCACAATGTCAATAGTCGCTATCAGGTAAATCAGACGGTCGAAGGGCTCGTGACGAGCGTGGTTGACTTTGGCGCGTTCATCTGCCTGGAAGAAGGGCTAGAGGGCCTCATCCACGTATCCGAACTGGCCGAAGGGCACTTTTTACACCCGCGCAACGTTGTGCGCGAGGGCGAACAAGTGCAAGTGCGCATCTTGAATATTGATAACCGCGCCCGCCGCATTGGCCTGAGCTTACGCGCCCCACGCGCCTAACCCATGCTCAATCGAAACGCCATCTAGCCGTAGTCACCGCTTGGGCTACGGTTTTATCTTGGCGTGTCCTTTCGCGAACAAATGAGCGAATTGTGTCTTCAAAAACGCGCTGGCCCATGATACAATGTGCCACGGTGTTTCTGCCCGACCCTCTAGCAGACAAAGAAAAAGGTAATGAGCAAACAGCCCATTTCGCCGCGCAATCAATCGGGGACTCGTAAGCGCACAGCATCGTCTTCTAAAGGCCAAACCAGCCGCAGCACCCGATCCTCATCGGCCCAGAAAAAGCCTACCAGCCAGAAGAAAAAAGCGCCTACGAGCAGCGCCAAAAGCCGCAAGGCAGCCCCAGAGCCAGAGAAAAAAAGCGCTTGGCAAGCGTTTCTGGAAGACCCAGATGCCTTGCGCCATTTACACCGCTATTTGCCAGCCTGGTTTGATGAGGTCATGGCGGCGATTTTGATCGGGCTGGGTGCCGTCTGCATCGCGTCGCTGGTGAGCACGGGCGGCGAAGGCGAATTATCATCCGTCATCAGCGATTTATTGCGCCAGGGCTTCGGCCAAGGCGCGCTTCTGGTGGCCTTGAGCGTCCTAGGGGCGGGTATCTGGCTGCTGTTGCCCAAATTGGGCATCGAAGCAGGATTCCGCTGGTCGCGTTTCATCGGCCTAGAATTGGGATTCGTTAGCTTTCAGGGCTTATTACATGGCCTGGCCTTCGAAGACGAAACGCGCGCCCTGGCTCGCGAAGGCGAGGGCGGCGGTTATGTGGGTTGGGCGGTGAACAATCTGGTCGTGAATGTGGCGGGCGAACCGGCCAATATCGCGATTTTAGGCGTCTGCCTGGTGGTCGGCGTGCACTTGACGCTGGGTATCCGACGGCGGCACTACCGCGCCTTTTTCGGGGGCATCAGCGCCCAATTATCGGCCATGGCCCAATCTATAGACCCTGGCATGGCCTCCGCTGCACCCGCTGCACCCGCGCATGAGCAAGCAGCGATACCTGCCACCGAAGCACTCGATAGGGCACCCATCCCGCAGGCGGATGAACCCGCACCCATTCGCACTGAACCGGAACCTGTTCCGCAGTCTACCGCAGCAGAACGAGATGCCCAACCAGCAGCGCTCGCCCCGACCACGCAAGCGGGCAGGCGGCCTTCTGTCGTCCCGCGTCAGCCGAAGCCAGCCCCCCCCCCAAGCCAGAAACCATCCGGGCAACGCACGGCACCGCCCCTTACGCCTGCCGCCACCACCAAAGCCGCAGACATCCAAAAGCCCACGGCCCAAGGGGCAACAAGCATACTGAACGAAGACGCGATACCATCTGAGCCTGTACAGGCGAGCCAGACCCCGGTTGCCGCCGAACCCAAGCCGACATTGCCCCCGGCAGAAGACCCAATGCCCGCCACCGAGCCAGATTATGATATGGACGACCGCCCGAAACTGGTCGTGAATGGCCAAGTTGTGGACGCTTCCCCGCTCACGCAAGAACGGCAATCCATCGTGCCACGCAAGCAAGAGGACGAAAGCCCCAAGCCGGCGGTTATGGCCCGCGAAACGCGCAATTATAAAGGTGGACGCGACGACGACCCGCATAAACGCTATTTCACGGTCGATGATTTTAACGAGCGGCGCAAAGTGGGCAAGCGCTCCGAGATACTGCCGCCGCTAGAGTTGATGGAAGCCCACGAACTGAACAAACCCAGCGCGGAGGAAATCAACCGCAACGCCTCCATTATCGAGAATACATTGCTGGAATTTGATATTGACGCAGATGTCATCGACGTGAAGGTGGGGCCAGTCGTTACACAATACGCCGTATCGCCCATTAAAGAAATTCGCGACCCACAGACGGGTAAAATACAAGTTAATCGGGTACGGGTCGATAAAATCGTCAACCTGCAAGGCGATCTGGCTCTGGCTCTTTCGGCCAAGACCTTGCGCATCGAGGCCCCCGTGCCGGGCCATTCTTACGTGGGTATCGAAGTCCCCAACAGTAATCCTAGCGTGGTCGGTTTACGCCCCGTGTTGGAGTCCGAAGTATATTACGACCGTCGCAAAAAGCCCTTGGCCATCCCCATGGGGCGCGATGTCTCGGGCCAGTCGGTGGTGATCGAATTGGCCAGCCTGCCGCATCTGCTGGTAGCAGGCACGACGGGCTCAGGGAAGTCGGTATTTTTGGCTAGTGTCGTGACCTCCCTGGTGATGAACAATACGCCCGACCAACTCAAACTGATTATGCTCGACCCCAAGCGCGTGGAGCTTACCCGCTTTAATG
Organism: Anaerolineae bacterium; assembly: GCA_034437075.1. Lineage (GTDB taxonomy): Bacteria > Chloroflexota > Anaerolineae > Aggregatilineales > J027 > DAOTVD01. The sequence goes on along the minus strand of DAOTVD010000017.1, from coordinate 19,313 downwards.
GTTTGCCGCATCTCATTGGCCCGGTTGAAACCGAAGGCGAACGGATTATCGGTGTGCTGCGCTGGGCCACGCGCGAAATGGATCGGCGTTATAAGTTGCTGGAGCTCGAAAACGCGCGCAATATCGATGCTTACAACACCAACCTGGGCCGCCGCCGCAAGGATGAACATTTGCCCTATATCGTCTTGATGATTGATGAAATCGGCGATTTGATGATGTCGCATCCCGACGAAACCGAAGGCACCGTCACGCGCCTGGCCCAAAAAGCCCGTGCCGCCGGGATTCACCTGGTCATCGCCACGCAACGCCCCAGCACAGACGTCGTGACCGGGCTGATTAAGGCCAATTTCCCCGGTCGGGTATCCTTCGCGGTGGCCTCCGGCACAGACTCGCGCGTTATTCTGGATTACATCGGCGCCGAAACCTTGTTGGGGCGCGGCGATATGCTTTATCTGGCGCCCGATGCCGCCGGACCACGCCGCATCCAAGGCTGTTATGTGGACGATAGTGAAGTCGAAGAAATCGTGTTGTACTGGAAAAACTGGTATGAGGAGCAAATCGCCGAAGGCGCCATGGAAGCGCCCCGCGTGGCACCCTGGGAGCGTGGCCTGACGCGCATCGAAGCGCTCTCCGAGCACGATCCGCTGCTAGAAGAAGCGATCAAGTTGGTGTGTGACGCGAAAGAAGCCTCGACATCCATGATCCAACGCCGTTTGGGGATTGGCTACCCCCGGGCTGCGCGCCTAATGGATTTGTTATTCGAATTAGGGATCATCGGCCCGCCGAAATCGGGCGGGCGCCCGCGTGAGGTGCTGGTGAAAACATCCAAGACCGCGCTTAAGCATCTCAAGAATGCGAAATAGGCCCCCAAACCTAACAAGTCCCTTAAAGTTCGCGCGTGGGGCTATCATGATGGATGCGCCCATGCCACAATGAGCGTAAGATCATCCTGAAAGGCGTTTTGATGCCAACCTATGTGTTTTGGTGCGAAGATACCCAACAGCGTTTCGAGAAAGCATTTAAGTCGATCCGCGCGTACGAAACCGCGACAGTGTATAGCCCGTATACGGGCTCGGCCAATATCCGACGTTTAATCGATCAGATGCCCGCTCTGGCGCCCGCCCGAGCCGACTTTCAGCGCTTGGTGGATGGTGATGAGCAAGGCTTGAGTCTGCTGGATACGACCGATACGCGCACAACAGCGAAGCAACTGCGCGCCATGGCCGATGAAACTGGGGCCGACCTGGGCACCGATTTCGATACCATAGTGGAACGACTCGCGGCAGGTCAAACCCCCGCGCAAGTAGCACACGATATGCCCCACCCGTCCCAAGACACAACTTCAGATGCGTGTTAACGTATAGGACATAACACTTGCTTGTAGGAGAGCTGCTGATGATGAAATGGACAATACGCGCGGTGATGCTCCTAGCGACTTTGTTGGTTGTCGCCGCGTGCAATGGCGAGGAGGCCAACGACACCACCGCAGATGTGGATGCCGAAGCCCTCGTCGAGAGCGCGGCATCCGCATTGGAAGACACTTCGGCCTTTGAAATTGTACTGGAAACCAGCGGTACACCGGTTCAGCTTGATGCGGGCGCGATTGACTTCGCTATGCCGATCATGTTCGAACGCGCCGAAGGGGTCTATGTCGCGCCCAACCGCCTGGGCGGGACGGTTTCGCTACGTATTGAAGATGCCGTGACCGATGCAAATGTCATCGTCGTGGGCGACGATCAATACGTGCGGCATGTGCTCATCACCCTGAACAACTGGCAAGAACTCATCTTTTCCGAAGGCTTTAACCCGGCCAACCTCACGAGCGGCGATGAAAGCATCCCGGCAGCGCTGCGCGATATTCAGAATCTGGAATACCTGGGCCGCACGGCGCTTGATGGCATAGAAATGCACCATTTGCGCGGCGAAGTCGACGCTATACAGGTGAGCGCGGCCACGGTCGGGCTGATCGGCACAGAAGAAGGGCTCATCGAAGCCGAATTATTCATCCGCCCTGGTGATGAACGCCTGGAAGAACTACGCCTAGAAGAGCCAATCCCCGACGAAGACACCGAGCCCACTCAGTGGACAATCAGTTTCTTTAGCTACGGCGGAGACTTCACCGTTAACCAGCCTGACGTATCGCCATGACCCCAGCGCATCAACCCCCCAAACCGTGGCGCATCCTGGCCTTGTTGTGCATTCCGGTCTTTATCGGCTCGGTGGATTTAACCATCGTTTCAGCCATTTTGCCGGAGGTGCTGGTTACCCTGGGCCTGCCCACCGACACCCGCCTGGATGATGCTTTTTGGATGGTTTCGGGCTATTTGCTGGCCTATACCATCAGTATGGTGTTTGTGGGGCGCCTCTCGGACCTCGTAGGGCGGCGTCAGGTGTACATCGGCACCCTGGTACTGTTCATGTTCGGGTCATATTTTGTGGCCGTTGCCCATACCTGGCCCGCCGATTTGTATCTGCGCGTTTTCCGCGAACTAAACCCAGACGCCCGCCCGCCCGCCGAAGAACTGCGCATCCTGCATAGGATTATCCTGGGGCGGGTGATCCAAGCCTTGGGTGCGGGGTCTATGGCACCCGTAACGATGGCCATGGTGGCGGATTTATTCCCACGCGGCAAGCGCGCTCGGCCCATCGGCTTGGTAGGCGCGGTCGATACCACGGGCTGGATGCTAGGGCACCTGTATGGCGGGATCATGGTCAATTTCTTCGGCCAAAACACTGACGCCATCCTGGATATATTGGCATCGCTAGGGCTATCATCCCTAGGTGCGCCGGATTGGCGCACGCTGTTCTGGTTTAACCTAGTGACGGGCGGCTTTACCCTGATTGCGGTCATTATCACCTTGCGGCATGTGCCCCAACAACGCCTGCGCGAACGCTTCGATTTCCTCGGCACGGGTTTGATTATTGTAGCGCTGGTCGGCCTGAATCTCGGATTGGGCAGCACCAATCCGCAAGCGCCAGAAAATGTGGCGGCTTTCCAGACGGCCTCCGAAACAGGGAGCAACCTGGCCGCGCCGCTGTTGATCATGGGCGGTATCGCCTTTTTGCTGTTTATTTTGGTTGAAACACGGCTGAAACATCCGCTCGTTAATGTGAAACTATTCTTGCAGCGCAACGTCGCCACCGCCGGCTTCGTGAACGTGGCGGTGGGCTTTTGCCTGGCCCTCGGGTTGGTCGTCTTGCCGATTTTGGTCAACCTGCGCGAGGGCGAAGCCAGCGCCGAAAGCATTCAGGAAGCCGCCCTTGTGGTAGGTTTGTTGCTGAGTGGCCTGACCGTACCGATGGCACTCGCGGCTTTGCCGGGGGCCTGGATGAGCGACCAGTACGGCTATCGCAATACGACGACACTGGGCATGTTGTTTGCTTGGGCCGGGTTTGGGCTGGCGGGTGTCACGTGGCAACCGGATACGCCCTATGGGCTGATGGCCGCCCAGATGGTGCTGATTGGTATTGGCTTAGGGCTGACGATTTCGCCCGTGGCGGCAGCCGTCATCAACGCGGCTAAAGACTCCGAACGCGGGTCGGCCTCCGCAATGGTGCTGGCATTACGCTTGCTGGGCATGACGGTCGCCCTCACCGCCCTGACAGACTTCGCGATTAACCGCGTTAATCGGCTGGTGCAAGAGCGCAGCGCGGGTCTAACAGATATGACGAGCCTATACGTGGATACGGCCTTCGAGGTGGGGCGCGAGATTATGCTGCTGGGGGCTTTCGTGGCTTTCATCACGGTATTGGTAGCCTGGAACATGCGCGGCGGACAGTCATCAGATGCAGGCAGCGCGATATTGGCCACGCCGACCCGCACCGAACGACGCCGCACACCCGACATTACCGAGCGCGAAGGACGCGCCGAGGGTACCCGGGTGGTGCCCTCTTGACGACCAAAAGTGATAAGATAAGGTCTGAAATGTTAGTGTATGTCAGTTCAACTTTGCCCGATGTGGCCTTTACATCCGCGATGAACCGGGCACTTCGCGAGATGGGGCACGCGACCGCCGGAACACCCCTGGGCGACGGCGTTTGTGGTGCCAACTGGATGCAACGCATTCATGAGGCCGACTTGTTTGTGAGCGTGGTCTCGCCTTTGGCGCTGACGCTGCCCGGTTTTGAGGCAGAATGGCGCTATGCTATCGAGAAAAACTTGCCCCTGCGCGTTTTCTGGCGGGATGTCGTGGCCCTGCCTGCGCCGTTGCGAGTATATCCGGCACACACGCTAGCCTCTATCACGCCGACCAAAGCCGCTGCATGGCTCCTTGAGCCACAAATGACGGACGTTTGACAGCAAAGCCGTGATGCTGTGATGAGCATGCCAGGCCATACCAGGAGAAGGCGCGATGATAGAAGTTCATGATCTGGTTAAACGCTACGGGGCGTTTACCGCGCTCGATCATATCAGCTTTAAGGCGCCCGCCAAGCAGATTATCGGTTTTCTAGGGCCGAATGGCGCGGGCAAAACGACCACCATGCGCATCCTAACGGGTTATATGCCGCCCACAGCGGGCCGGGCCACCGTTGCGGGGTACGACGTGGTTACCGAATCGTTGGATGTACGCGCTCATATCGGATACTTGCCCGAACATGTGCCCCTATACCCGGATATGACCGTGCGTGGCTATGTGGAGTACATCGGGGCCTTACGGGGCTTGGGGCCCAAAAAGAAGCGCCAGGCAGCCAGGGCGGCCCTCGAACGGGTAGACCTGGCCGACCGGAGCAATAGCTTGGTGCGTAATATCTCGAAGGGGATGCGCCAACGCCTGGGGCTAGCTCAGGCCATCGTGCACGATCCGCCCGTGCTGATTTTGGATGAGCCGACCATCGGCCTGGACCCGCAGCAAGTGCGCGATGTGCGCGCGTTCATCCGTGAGTTGGGCAAAGATCACACGATCATTTTTAGCACGCATATCCTCTCGGAAGCCGAGCAAATTTGCGATGCGGTCATCATTATCAATCGCGGGCAAATTTTGGCCCAGGATTCGCCCGACCATCTGCGCGATCGCCTGCAAGTGAGCGGGCGCATTTTCGTCCGCACGCGCCAACCACGCGCCAAACTCATGCAAGCGTTGCAGAGCTTGCCGGGCTTGGCCGCGATTGATTATTTTCAGGATGGCGTGGCCGTTCGCCCTGCCGACCAAGACGAGATTCGCCCGCGCCTGGCCGCTGCGGTGCAGGACGCCGGGCTCGAATTACTGGAACTCCGCGCATTGGCCATGTCGCTCGAAGACATCTTCTTAGAGATCACCGAGGGTAATCTACATGCGTAGTATCTGGATTATCTTCCGGCACGAGATGACGCAATATTTCACGTCGCCGATTGCCTATTTTGTAGCCTTTGCTATTTTGCTGCTGACGGGCTTGAACTTTAACGCGGACTTGGCGCAACGGGTGTCGCAGGGCCAGCCTGCCGATGAGGCCGCCGTCTTGCGCAACTTCGCTTTTTTTATGATCTTCTTCGCGCCGCTGATTACCATGCGCTTGCTCTCGGAAGAAGCGCGCGAGGGCACGCTAGAACTGATGCTGACCTTGCCCGTGCGCGATAGCGACATCATCGTGGGCAAGTTCTTGGGCGCGTGGGCCTATCTGACGCTAGTGCTGGCCGTGACGCTGGTTTACCCAGCCATTTTGCTCAGCCTGACCACCTTCAGCGCGGCGCCCCTGGCCGCCGAACTCGACGTTGGGCCGGTGATTTCGAGTTATCTGGGTATCTGGCTCTTTGTGGGGTCAACCATTGCCGTAGGTCTGTTCTTTTCGTCGATCACCGAAAATCAGATTGTCGCGGGTTTTCTGAGCATGGCTGTGTTGTTCATCCTGTGGTTGGGCGACCTGGCCGGGCTCTTGCCCGCGTCCATCGTCAGCACAGAGGTCGCCCAGGCGCTACGCGAAATTAGCCTGCAAGCGCATTACTCGACATCATTTGTCATTGGCGTAATTCGCGTGGAAGACGTTGTTTTTTACATCGGCGTTATGGCGGTGATGCTGTTCGTAACCATTCAGGTGATGGAATCACGGAGGTGGCGGTAATGCAAACCTTGCGCGAGTTGTCGGGGCGCTTGCCGGGCGGCTTCGGCGGGGGGCTGGCTATCCTGGGGACGGCGAGCCTCTCGGCGGCGGTGCTGGGCTTTATGCTGGCCGGAGAACTCACCACGCTCGTTTTCGTGGGATTGCTGTTGGGCGTGGCGGGCCTCAGCGGCTGGTTTATGTTGGCGCCGGACGATCTGCGCGCCTTTTTCAGCGGGCGGCGAACGGCATCCGGGCTGACCAGCATCATCGTGACGATTTTGTTCATCACGTTTGTCGTTGCGGTCTACGTCCAAACGGATCGCCAGAATCTGACCGTGGATTTCACCACCGAGGCCGCCTATACGCTAAACCAACCGTCGCTGAACACGATTGAGCGCGTGCGCCAGGTGGGTGCTCCGATCCGCATTGTGGGCTTCTATCCTCGGGCAGACCTGCGCGCGCGCGAAGCTGCCGACATCGTCTTGCGCCAATATGACGCCGAAGGGGGTGATCTCATTGACGTGCAATACGTTGACCCCGATCAAGAGCCGCTTATCGCCCGGCAGTATGCCTATAACAATTACATCAGTTTGCCCAGTCGCCAGGGGCGCCGCGATGCACTGTATGTATCGTTCCTGACGCCCGAAGGCCAACCCGACCCCACCTCGATTCGGCCTATTCCAGAGGTCAACGAACGCCTGATTTCAACCGAGATTCTGAGTATGTTAACCGTGGGCGATTCGACCTTTTATTTTACGACGGGCCATACAGAACTCTCGATTGAATCCGATGCGGATACGGGCATTTCGCGCGCAGCGGATGGTTTGCTGCAATTGGGCATTCGTTCGGCCACGCTGAATCTATTGACCGCAGACATCCCGGACGATGCGACCGCGTTGGTGATTGCGGGGCCGCAATCCGCGTTTGATGCCGCCGAAGTGGAGAAAATCGCCACGTTTGTGTCCGAGGGCGGGCGGCTGATCGTGCTGGCCAATCCGCCGCTGATTGACCCGACATTTGGGCAATTGAACAATACGTTGTTGGCGGGCGATCCGCTGGCGGAGTATTTATGGGATGAATTCGGCCTGCGTTTACAAGAAACGTTCGTGGTGGATGAGGGCTCATCATTCGATTCGGAATTTAACCCGGTTCCGGCTTTTTTCGGGAATCACCCCATCATGCAAGGGTTCGACGCCAGTACGTCGATTGTCTTTTCCGTGGCGCGGACAGTCCAAATTGCCCAGCCGGAGGACGGAGCGGCCTTTCGGACGAATTATCTTATCTCGCCCCTGGTTTTTAGTTCGGAGAACTCTTACGCGGAAACGGAACTGCGCGATTTTCAAGGCGGCGACCTCACCGATTTTGACGAAGACGCCGACCCTGTGGGGCCACTCGCGATGGCTGCTGCCGCGCGAAGTGCTGGCGAAATCAATCTGGAAGAAGGGCCACGTGTCGTCGTGGTGGGGGATGCCGATTGGCTGACCAACACCTTCATTACATCCTTCGCGGGCAATGGTTTGTTGTGGGGCGCCATTGCCGAATGGGTCGCCGGAACGCCCGAAATTGTCTCGCCGGACGCCGTCATTCGCAATGACCTACTGCCCATCACGGCCACCGACCAGCAACGCCAGCGCATTTCGATTCTGACGACTTTGGTCATTCCGTTGGGTGTCTTGATTGTGGGCGGGTTGGTTTGGTTTATCCGGCGGCGGCAATGAACAACATGCTACGCGGTTACGTAACATTAGGGATTATCGGGGCGGCTTTGCTCGCTTGGCTGATCGTCCAGGGGCCGCCGCCGCCGCCAGGTGACGAAGACACCCGAACCGGCGTCGATGCCGCCAGCCAGGCAGAAAATGCCTATCGGTTGTTTCCATTTTTGGCCCAGCCGCAGGACATCACGGGCATCTCGTTGGCCATCCCCGCTGAAGATGTCGAATATACTTATGTGGTGGAGGACGCCAACGGCACGGCGGCCTGGCGGTTGCGCGACCCGCCCTTCAGCCCTGTGAATAATGGTCTGGCGAATGTGATACGGCAAAATTTGATGTTTATGCCGGGTTTGGGGGCCTTTGAAAGAGGCGAATTTACGCCCGAAGTGTTAGGCTTTTTGCCAAATCCTCAATATGTGATAAGCTTTCAAATGGTACCGGACGTATCTGACATCCGCACGATCAGCGTCTATGTGGGTGACCGAACTCGCTCCGGGCAGGCTTACTATGCCTCGCCCACGCTCGATGAGGGTGTCGTAGACCTGGTACCTGCAGAGTGGATCGACAGTTTTGTCAGAGCTATGCAAGAGCTGCAACCAGCAGACAGACAGGCAGGAGAGGATACACCGAGCCCATCTCCATGATCTTGGCGCTTGACGTATGGTACAATAAACTAAGCGTCAAAATCCGCCTCGATGGGCGGTTTTTTGTTTGAGGTACGATGACTGAGCAAGATATTCTTCAACAGAAGCTACTACAAATTGGTAAGGAAAAAGGGTATATCACATTCCAGGATTTCTTGGAATTGGTACCTAATGCAGAGGACAATTTGCCACTCGTGGAAGAGCTAATCGAATCACTCTCGGCGGAAGGGTACGACCTGGTACGGGACGAACCCGATGATATGGCCGAGCGACAACCCAAAGAGCATGCAGCAGATGAACAACACGCCTCGCCAGCCGCGAGCCGAGGCGGTGAAGATCCGGAAGACGTTGTACAATCTGAACAGGATCTATTGATGTTGGATTTTAGTAATGACGAAGGCTACCAGCACGCTTTGAATAATGATGACGTTGTCGGCATATACCTGAAGGAAGCTGGTAAGGTTCCGCTATTAACCGCAGCGGAAGAAGTTTCATTGGCTAAGCGCATTGAGGCTGCTGAATTTGCGCGCGAACAGCTTGATGAAACCGATGAAGACCAGCTGTCGTATGAAGAGCGGCGTTCGTTACAAGAAGTGATTTTCGACGGCGAACTCGCCCAAGAACATCTCATCCGCGCAAATTCTCGGTTGGTCATCAGCGTGGCCAAGCGTTTTGTGGGGCGCGGTGTGCCCTTTCTGGATTTGATCCAAGAGGGCAATATCGGCTTGATTCGGGCAGTGCGCAAATTTGAATACCAACGCGGGCATAAGTTCAGCACCTACGCGACTTGGTGGATTCGCCAGGCTATCAGCCGCGCTGTGGCCGACCAAGGCCGCACGATCCGCGTGCCGGTGCATATGGGCGACCAACTGAACAAGCTACGGCGCATGACCTTAGAACTCCAACAGGAGCTAGGCCGCGACCCTCTGCCAGAGGAATTGGCCGAACGCATGGAAACCACGCCCGATAAAATTTTGAATCTGATCGAAATCTCGTGGCGGCCTGTCAGCCTGGATTCGCCCATAGATGATGAGTCCGATTCGGAACTGGGCGATTTCATCGAAGATACATCTAGCCCCGCGCCGGACGAAATGACCACGGCCAACTTATTGCGCGAGCAAGTGGAGGAAGTGCTCAGCCGCTTGCCCCATCGCGAGGCCGATATTCTGCGGATGCGCTATGGCCTGGAAGATGGCGAAACGCACACCTTGGAGGAAGTCGGCAAAAAGATCGGTGTCACGCGCGAGCGGGTGCGCCAATTGGAAGCGCAAGCCCTGAACCGCCTGCGCCGTTCGTCCGCGCATGTGTTGCTGAGAGACTATCTGCGAGAAGGCTAATGCGCGCGTCGCCGCAAGCGCCAGTTTTCTTCCCAATATTGCTCATCCTCTTGGGGATCGTGATATTGCTGAACAACTTCCTGCTCATCGAAGCGGATGTGGTCAGTTTATGGCCGTTGCTGTTGATTATCGTGGGGCTGGGTGTCTTGTGGCGCGGCGACCTGGCGCCGAGTTGGCAAGCGCATACATTTGGCATCACGCGCGGCAGTGTCGAAAGCGCGTCTGTGGAAATCAACAGCGGTGAAATCGATGTGCGTTTGGGGCGGCTGGACCGCACAGGGCGCCTGATTGCTGGGCAATATACCGCGCGGTCGCGCCCCCGCTTAGCGGTGCGCAATAACCACGCCACGCTGAACTTGCAGCGCGGTCATACCTGGCTGTTTTCACTAGCAGATTGGGAACTGGGCATCGCGGCGGATTTGCCCTGGGCGGTTCTGATGAGCGCGCATGTGGGCAAGCTCCAAGCCGATTTGCGCGGCATCACGGTTGCGCAAGCGCATATCGCGTCCGGCTTTGGTGATATTCGCGTCATTGGCCCCACTGAGATCGGCGGGCCGATTTATGTGCGGTCGAACTTCGGTGATATTGACCTGGTGATCCCAGCCAGTTTACCCGCGCTCATCCAGGTGACGGCCAGCCCGTTGTGCCGCATCATCAGTGATGACAGCCGCTTCGAGCGGGATCGTAGCGGCGCGTACTATGCCGCGCGCGCCTATCACCCCGAACAGCCCTACCAGGAAATCATCGCGGTTAATGCGGTGGGGAACATCACCCTACGCGCGATTGATTAAGGCTTGACGCTCTACCAGGCCGAGGGCTATAATGCCCTGCTAGTATCGGCGACTCATGCCGATTTTTCCACATTGATCAATCGCCAATTTTCCTCGTCAGGGCGCCCGGCTGGTTGTTACTGGCGGCGAAAAGCGAGAATTGGAGTAAGAATTTCATGTATGCAATCGTCAGAACTGGTGGGCGACAGTATCGCGCCGAAGTCGGTGCGACCATCGATGTCGAACGCCTGCCCCTCGAAGAAGGCGACGCTCTCACCATTGAGGATGTGCTGCTGGTCGTGCCGGATGAAGGCGACCCGCAAGTGGGCCAACCCACCGTGGCCGGGGCCAGCGTCAACGCGACATGCGTTAAGCAATATCGCGGCAAGAAAATTGTCGTGTGGAAGTACCACCCCAAGAAGCGCTATCGCTTGAAAAAGGGGCACCGTCAATATTACACCCGTTTACGCATCGATAATATTTCGATCTAAGCCCAGGGAATAAACGAGGAGGAGCGACAATGGCTCATAAAAAAGGTGGCGGCTCCAGCCGCAATGGGCGCGATAGCGAAGCAAAACGCCTTGGCGTCAAGCGCTTTGGTGGCGAATACGTCCTACCCGGTAATATCATCGTGCGCCAACGGGGCACGCGCTTTCACCCGGGGGCCAATGTAGGCATCGGGCGCGACCACACCATTTTTGCCACGGCAGAAGGTTATGTGAATTTCGCCCTTAAGCGCGATGGCCGGAAGTACATTAGTGTCGTATCGGAAGTTGCAGAAGCAACCGAATAGACTGACGAGGACGAAATCCACGTGAAAAACGATATCCATCCCACCTACTACGAAGAGGCCAAAATCGTTTGTATGGCCTGTGGTACCGAATGGGTGATGGGCTCTACGCGCGAGAGCTTGCGCGTTGACGTCTGCGCGAACTGCCATCCGTTTTACACGGGTGAGCAGAAGATTGTGGACACTGAAGGGCGTGTGGACCGCTTCTTGAACCGTTTGCGCGTGCGCGACCAACGCGAGGCCGACCGCCGCGCCAAAGAAGAAGCCCGCCTGAATGCCGATGTTCCGCTGGATGAACTGGAACTGAGCAAACGCTACATCAACATCTTGAATGAAGCGGGGATCAACACCGTTGCCGATCTCATTCAGAAACTCAACGACGAAGGCGACGACGCAGTGCTGGAAATCCCCGGCATTGGCGTAAAGGTATTGGCCGATGCCAAACGCAAAATGAGCGAAATCGGCTACACCAAACAGCAAAGCGGCTCGTAACCAGGCCCAACGCACGCAATGCACTCCCCAGGGCGGAAGATTATTCCGCCCTTCGTTATTCGCACGTTACGACACCACCATCACGGAGTAAGGCGCGCCCATGAAACACCATGCAGGCCGGGTCGAATTGATCTGCGGCGGGATGTTCAGTGGCAAAACCGAAGAACTCATCCGGCGCTTACGGCGCGCGCAAATCGCCCGCCAAAATGTGCAGGTCTTTAAGCCCGCCATGGATAATCGCTATCATTCGCGCGCGGTCGCGTCTCATTCGGGGGCCGAGCTAGAAGCCATCCCCGTGCCGAACTCGAGCGGTATTCGGGCTGAATTACGGGCGGATGTTACCGTCGTGGGTATTGATGAAATCCAGTTTTTTGACGCGGGTATTGTCGATCTGGTACGCAGCTTAGCCGATGACGGCTTGCGCGTTATCATGGCCGGGCTCGACCTGGATTTTCGCGGCGAGCCTTTCGGCATGATGCCCCAATTGCTCTGCGAGGCAGAATACGTCGATAAACTCCACGCCATCTGCATGACCTGCGGCGAAGAAGCCTGCCGCACGCAACGCCTTGTGAATGGCCAACCCGCGCGCTACGATGACCCGATTATCCTGGTGGGTGCCTCCGAAGCCTATGAACCGCGCTGCCGCGAACATCATGTGATCCGCCATGACGATGATGCATAGGGCCATTTTTGTTCTTGTGGCGGCTCTGTTCGTCGGGTTATTGGCGGCCTGTGACACAAACGTGCCCACTACGCAACCGACTTCGGAAGTCATTTTTCTGGAAGATGCCGGAACCATCCCGCCCATCCCCACTGCTGAAGCCCTCCGCGCCACGCAGACCCCCACGCCGACAGCACTCCCTACGCGCACGCCCCAACCCACACCCCGCCAGGTGACCGTTAGCCGCATTCGTGAGGACATCGACCCCCGCCAGGTGACGCCCATGGCCCCTGGCGCCCAATTGCCCGATCTGGTGCTGACGGACATCAACGGCAATGCCATCGATTTGCGCGCGCTGGATCGTCCCTTGGTGCTCAATTTCTGGTCGGTGGGCTGCGGTTCGTGCTTTTATGAATTTCCGGTCTTGCAGAGCTTCTACGCGCATCATGGCGCAGACGCTCTAGCGATGGTCGGCATCAATATTGCGGATTTCCCCGAGGAAACGCGCATTATTGCCGAGCAAATGGGCGCTGAATTCCCGCAAGTGGTGGATGCTAACGCCGATTTCTTCGCGACATACTTTAACGGCGCGGTTATACCGACGACCATCTTTGTGGATGCGGACGGACGCATCAGCACGGTCATGACCGGGCCCATGGACGTTTACAATATCGATTTACAACTCCAAGCACTAGGATTGCCTGCACGCGAGGACGAATGATATTTTCAGAGCAGGTTATTTGCCTGGTGCGCGCCATCCCCGCAGGGCATGTGCTGACCTATGGCGGCGTCGCTGCGCACCTAGAGAAGCCCCGCCACGCCCGCGCGGTAGGCTATGCGCTCAACCAATTGCCTTTTGGCACAGATGTGCCCTGGCAGCGCGTGGTGGGCAAACACGGCGACCAGGGAAAAATCAGCTTGCGCTCATTTAGTTATAGCCGCGATGAGCAAATCGCGCGCTTAAAGGCGGAGGGCCTCGCCTTTAACCCCCTACAACGCTTCCCCCTGGCGGATTATTTGTGGCGCCCGGCCCCCGCAGAAGTAGCGGCCATCTTAGCGGAAGGCACGGATTAGCTCGCGCCTTCCGCCCGCAACGCTTCCGCGCGCTCTTGCACGGCCTCCTCAAATGGATAGTCATAAAACTGCGCCCAGTAAAGCACCCAGTCGTAAGCGCGCAACGCTTCTTCGGGATTATCCAGCGCTTCTAGGAACAAGCCCCGGTAATATTGATCCAGGCCCGTTTCGTTGGCTTCTAGCACAGGCTCTAGAAAATCGAGCCCCAATTCCAGAAAACGGCGTTGTTCTGCCGGGCTTAACGTCTCATCCACAAGGGTCAGATGATATTCCACCTTAGCGCGATAGGCTTGCGCGCGGCGTTGTTGTTCGCCTTCCAGGGCGGCGATAAAGTCATCTGTCAGCAATTCGAACATAGCGCCATATTCGCAATCGACTTCGTTGGTGAACAAGCAACGCTCCGTGAGGATTTCAGCCTGGCGCAATTGCAGGTCTACCCGCTCAGGATTCGCGTCCAGAACAGTCTCGATGCCGTCCAAGGCTAAAGCATAACGCGCCGTCAGGTAGGCCAAATCGGCTTGTTGTTCGATCAAGGCCAAATTTTGGGGGGCCTCTTGCAAAAGGGCTGCGGTGTCGTCCAGGGCTTGGGCATAGCGCGCTTGTTGCATGTATAAATCGGCCCGTAGGGCATAGGCCGCCGCCACGATATCTTGATCGCGTTCGGGCAAATCGTTTTCGGCGGCAATGACCCGCGATAGGGCTTCTTCGGCCAGCGCATCATTGCCTTCACCCAACCGCGCCCGCGCGAGCAGCACATAGGCCTCTGGCGCGCCGGGGTAAAAGAGCAAATATTCCTGCGCCCACAAGACTGCCGTGCCATAGAGTTGTAAGCGCTCTTGCGAGTCGTCCGCACGAGCCGCCACGCGCAGATAGGCTTCTACGCGCTGGGCCAGGGCTTCGTCGGAGAGCGGGTCAACATACAGCGCTTGAGAGATAAATTCGATAGCGCGCTGGATTTCGCCGCGCCGGACTTCAATATCCGCGCGTGCTAGCAGCAGATTCACGTTACTCGGTTGGTTGTCTAGCCCTGAATCCAGGATGGCTGCCGCGCTGGTAAAATCGGGTTCGTCGCCTTGCACGAACAAACGCGCATAGGTCACGGTGGCAGGGATGAGGCGCGGGTCACCGTCTACAGCACGGCGGCACCATTGCCCCGCTGTTTCGAACTCGGAAGGGTCGTTTTGGGCCACCCCTTGTTGGAAGTCTACCTGGCAAGCGGCATCAAACATCATGGGCTCATCGGCACACCCATCTCGGGCAAGGGCTTCTTGCACCAACGCTTCCGCCTGTTCTAAATTGCTCCGGCCACCGAGTTCGGCCAGCCCCAGCACATGAAAATAGTAGGGGCGCGGGTCACAGGTAATGGTATCGAGCGCGCGTTCGGCGGCGAATAGATCAAACGCGGCGGGGTAATCGCCAATGGCATAGAGCCGCACGGCTTGCTCGAAATCTCGCCCGCGCCCGGCTATAGCAGGATAGACGGGGGTGGAAGTCGAACCAAAAACGCTACCGCGTATCAGCGTATCGGGTGGGGCAAAGGTCGGTTGGGGTTGGGGCGGCATCGGCGAGGGGGTATTGGTAACGCCTGGGGTCGCTGTCGGGGTGTTGGATGGCGTCAACGAGGGGGTCAAGGTGGCATTCGCGGCGATTTGGAATGCATCTTCGCCGCCCCCCAGCAATAAGGTAGCGAGCAGCAACCCCACGACCAAAATGGCAAAAATGCCCGCCCCGGCCATCGCTGCATAGCGCATCGTGCGCCGCCGCCGCGCGACAGCTTCGCCATAGCGCAGGCCTTGCTTCGGTTGCCAGAGGGCCTCATCGCCACCCAGGGCCAGGCTTTGATGATCGCGCATGAATTGCTCGATGACGGGAAAGACGTTCCGCAAATGCTCCCGCGAGAGGGCCGGCACATTGCCCCCCGGCGGCGAGGCCATGCCTGTAGACGCCCCCGCCGTTTCTGCCGGGGCTTGTTCCAGCACGGTTTGCGGATCGACCCCCAAAGCGCGCAGCCCCTTCAGCGCCATTTCATTTTCTGGGTTAATTTGCAGAAGGTTTTTCAAGCAAAAGAG
This sequence comes from Anaerolineae bacterium, assembly GCA_034437075.1. Classification (GTDB taxonomy): domain Bacteria; phylum Chloroflexota; class Anaerolineae; order Aggregatilineales; family J027; genus DAOTVD01. The sequence goes on along the minus strand of DAOTVD010000017.1, from coordinate 3,749 downwards.
CCGCTCGCGATTGTCACGCGCGACGCTGCTCATCCACAGCCAAGCGGCTTCGTTTTGCGGGTCTAGCCGGATGGCATTCTGGAAATATTCGCGGGCCTGGTCTTTTTCGCCCTCGCGCGCCAGGGCGATACCTTGCTTTAGAAAGGCTTTAACTTGATCTGCTGCCATATCGCGTCGCCATAAGTTATCCGTTCGGGTTGTTGCGACTGACGCAGGGCTATAGCCTGCGCAGCATTTCAATTGTACATCACAATCGGTTCGCGAAACATTTGGCCCTTGGTATATAATCAAAATATACATTGCATGCGTTAACTGACTTGACTCGAGGAGTTGTACAACATTCCAACCGCTATACGCGCCTTTGTCGCCCTTGATGTTCCCCCAACCGTCAAACACGCCCTATCCCGTCAAATCGACGTGTTGCGTGCTGCCATACCGCCGCGCGCGGTGCGTTGGGTAGCCCCCGATACATATCACCTGACCCTGAAATTCTTAGGCAACATCGCTTTACAAGACATTCGCGCGATACAAGACGCGCTGCATGCTACACCGTTAGGCGCAGGCGACTTCATGCTCGAAGCCCAGGGCCTGGGGTGCTTCCCCACCGTTGAACGCCCCCGTGTCATCTGGGCTGGGTTGCAATCCGACCATGTGCAGGCCCTGCAAGCCCAAGTGGAGCGCACACTGCTGCCCTTGGGTCACGCGGCAGAAAAACGCCGCTTTCATCCACATCTCACTTTGGGGCGCATCAACACCACGGATGCCCGGCAACAACGTATCATTGGCGGCCATGTCCAGCGGATTAAAGCCCAGGCGTATGGCGCCTGGGCGGTTACTCAGGTCGTCTTGATGCAAAGTACGCTCAGCCCGGATGGCCCCACCTATACCTTGCTCGATCAATTTCCGTTATCAAGCAATAATCCAAGTTAGGTATCTTAAGGAGAAACATACACTGGAAGGTCTAGAACTCGCACGGTACATACTGGAACAGATTTCCGACGTCAAAGGCGAGGACATCATCATCATCGACATTCATGAACTCACGCCAATTGCCGATTTTTTTGTCATTTGTAGCGCCGCTAGCGAGCGCCAACTGAAGGCTATTGTGAACCGCATTTCGGAAGAAGTACGCAAGGCGGGCGGCTCGAAGCCACTTCGGGTGGAGGGCGAAGCATCCGGCGGTTGGGTGCTGTTGGATTATGGGGATGTGGTGGTACATGCCTTCACGCCCGAACAGCGCCGCTACTATGATCTGGAAGGCTTTTGGGAAGCGGCCAAGACGGTCACCCGCATGCAATAACAGCGTGCGCCCGGTCTAAGGCCGGGCGCATCGTGCTTTATTCAAAAATCCAGGGGTCTATGCTGCGTTCCCAAGATTGCAATTCATCTTCGGTGAAGAAGTTTGCAACCTCGCGCTGGCCATTTTCTGGGCTATCGGAGCCATGCACCAGATTACGCCCGACATCCATGCCCAGGTCGCCGCGAATCGTACCGGCTGCTGCTTCGTGCGGTTTGGTCGCGCCGATGGTCATGCGCGCTGCCGCCACCGCGTTCTGCCCTTCGAGCACCATCAGCACCACCGGGGCCGACGTAATATAAGACACTAAGCCCTCAAAGAAGGGTTTGCCTTCGTGTTCACCATAATGCGCGCGGGCCAGGGCATCGCTCACTGTGGTGAACTTCATGCCGATAATCCGCAGACCACGCCGTTCGAAGCGTGTAATAATCTCCCCGATCAAACCGCGTTGTACAGCATCCGGCTTGACAATAATGAGTGTCCGTTCCAAGAGTCGCTCCTTGTTTCTGTTCGTTGGGATATTGTGCTAGGCAAGAACTAGGGGATGCGCACACCTGCGACATCCCCCATACTGAAAGATCTCATTTTCAATTATACCAACTACACCCGGCGATGCTAGAGATTATCGAGTGCCCCTCGGTAAGCATCGAGCGCCTCTTGTAAATATCCTTGGCGCATATACACATCGCCCAGTAAGCGGCGCAAGGCTGGGTGTTGGGGATTTTGCGGGATGAGCGCGTGCAAATCCTCGGCTACCTGGTCCAATTCTGTCATTGATTCGACTAAGTTTTCGTATTGGGGCACACTCTGCTGAATGTCCCCACGCTGCACAAGCCCTCGGGCCAGAGCCAACCGCGCAGCATGGTCGTCTGGGTTTTCGCTGATACGGGCTTCATATTCATCAAACCCGACAGGCACAGGCGGTGGCGGGCTGGGGGGCGGTGCGGGTTGGGCATTCGGTGCCACATCATGCCGAATGGTGCCGCCCGCTGGCTGAGTACGCGCTGCGGGGGCCGCCGGGGGTGTCGTGGGTTGGGGGCTGGGCGGTGGTGTAGCTGCTTGCGGCGCGGGCGCTGGCGCACTAGGGCTGGGTGCCGCAGGTGGTGTCACCATCGCCCAAGCGGGCACCGGGCCAGGCCGGCCCTGGTCAAACCGTTCTGATGCTTCGGGCGGTAAATCAGCGGCGGCCAGATCATAGGCGGGGGCAGCACTGCTTTCCTGGTCGCGCAGCCAGTTCGAAATATCGTTGGCTGGGCGCGGTGATTGGGCCACCGCCTCGGCTGGTGCGGCCATGGATTCTGCATCTGCGTCCGCCAGATCATAAATAGAACCGCCGGTTTCTTCTTCGCGCAGCCAAGTACCGATATCGTCTAAATCTTCATCCGAGAGGCTGCTCTCGGCGCCCGCTGCGGCGGGGCGTAGCCAATCGGGCAGATCGTCTGGAATATCGGTTTCGCCAACGTCGGCCACCGGCCCCGATGGACCTTCCCCACGCAACCAGGTAGGCATGTCATCTGGGGTGGCCATCTCATCGGTGGGGGCTTCTTCTTGCACCTCGCCTAGCCACTCCGGCGCGGCGGGGGATGCCTCGGGCTCAGCCACCTCGGAGGGGGCGCTTGCCTGTGTGGGTTCTTCCGCGTCGGGCGCGTCTTCTTCAACTTGCTGCATGGCTTCGCGCAGCCATGTCGGCGAACGGTCTGGCTGATCGCTTTGTAAGCGTTCATGCTCTTCATCCAGCGCTTCGGCCCATTCATCCTCCGAAGGATCGTAATCATTCAGATGCAAGCCAAACGCCGAGGTTGCCTGGGCTTGTTCGGGTTCAGGCGCGCTGGGCGGGGGTGCTTCAGGCTCTTCGGGCGCTTCCTGAACCGCTTCGAGCGTAAAATCGGGCAATTGGAGTTCGGGTTCGGGCTGCGGTTCGGCCTCTTCATCCGTCAGCCATTCCGGCACATCGTCCGGCTCGGGTAGCGCACTGATGTCATCGAAAAACGCATCGGAGGCGTCTATATCGTCATCGAGATCATCCGTGATGATGGCCGATTGTTGGAGCCATTCGGGAATTTCCCCCGCTTCGGCTGGTGGCAAATCCTCATCATCAAACGTCTGGGGCATTTCTTCGCGCGCTTGTTGCAAACCCTTGGCTTGCCGCATCAGCCAGGCTAATTCTTGCTCTCCGGTCAATTCACCGGCAGCTTGCCGCCGCGCAATTTCTTCATCTGATAAACCGTCGATGCTTTCCAGTAATGACTCGGCGGTATGCGTGGCTGGGATGGCTTCTAGGTCATTGGGGGGCGGGCCACTCGGGTCGGTGGGTTCTGGTTGGGCCGTATCCAGGGCATCCAACCAACTTGCATCGCCTTCATCGGATGGAACGACCGTGCTTAAGCCCAGATCGTCTTCGGGCTCGGCAGACCAAGCTTGCGGCCCACTATCCAGATTAACCGCCGCAATT
>DAOTVD010000016.1:0-26319 GCA_034437075.1 Anaerolineae bacterium | reverse complement strand
CGGCGGAAAGCCCCGCGATAGCGCTCGCGGCGGGTATACTGCGCGTCTTCGTCGACCTGTTCGGTGGTCCGCTCGGCGCTGATGGTGAGAATGCCTTTCTCGAATTCGATGTTAACGTCATCCGAGCCGAAGCCGGGCAGGTCTAGCTGAACTTCGACCTCGTTTTCGCCGTCGATAATGTCCATGGCGGGCGTCACATAACGGGGGGCGTCGTCGCCCTCGCTCGTCTGCGGGATCGAACGCCACAGGTCATCGAAGAAACGATCCCATGCGGTATGGGCGGGGTTGTAACGTACAATGCGTGCCATTTTATAATCCTCCTGTAACGCTAAAACTCGTCATTCGTGCCCCTGTAGCAGGGGTGTTCTCAGATTTGATTGTATTATGCCAGGAGAATATCAGAAGGATGTCGGCGGGACATCAGAAGCCTGTTGAAAAAAGATCAGCGCTGCATCAGAAGCGCGCGGCAGGGCCTAGCATCCGCCATTCAGAAGCGCGCGGCAGGGCCTAAAACTCGCCTTCCGGGAAATCTTGCGGATAGCGCCGAACGCGGATTTCACTCCGTTGGGCGTCGTGCATGCGCAAAAATTCGCGGACTTCGGGGTTATCCAACAAGCCCATTTCCTCGGCTTTGGCGCGCACGGCCAAGCCCAGCACATAGCCCGCTTCGCGTTCTAAGGGTTGCAGATTGGCATCGCTCATGCGGCGCATCAACATGCGGCAGGCTTCTATGAGTTTCGCAATGTTGGGGTCGGGGGTATCAAACAATTGCCCTAACATGATCATTTCCGAATGTCTTAATTTATCCCAATTCGTTTAGCTGTTCTAACCATAGCATAGACTTTAGCGCATGTGTATGAGTACCAGTACTTATGTAGCCATATAATGGCAGAAATTCACAAAAAATTCATGACCATTCATCCAGCAAGGGCAGCAGGTCGTGCAAGGTGTCGATAATACCATCCGGTTTGATCCACCCAAACGAGGCGACATCCAGGTGGTTGGGCGGTCGCCACACGCCTTTGAGGCCGGCCTGTTGGGCGCCAAGCACATCCATAAAGATATGGTCGCCCACATACACGACCTGCGCGGCGGGTAAGCCCAAGCACCCCAGCGCGCGCTCAAATATGCGCTTATCCGGCTTTAGGAAGCCCACATCGGCGGAGGAAAAGCGGCATTCGGGGAAAAAGCTCAGCAGGCCGTAAGCGGCCAGTTCGCGCTCGCGTTGGGCGATGGGTTGGTAACCGTTGGTGATGATGCCCAAACGATAGCCGCGCGCGGTGAGGGTCGCCAGGGCGTCTGGCACCTCGGCGAAGGGGCGCACCTGGGGCGTGGTTATCCAATCGTAAAGCTGCACGAGCTCGGCAATGGGCGGCGGGTCGGCCAAAAGGCCACTCACGCGCAGGCTATCGGCCAACATACGCCCCAGGTGGGGGGCTTCGTCCAGGTCATCTTGCACAATGCGCGTTTGTAGGTCGTCGAAGCAATCGCGCACGGCGTTCACCTGGGCGGGCGTGGCGTCCGGCACCAGGGCCTGCACCAGCGTCGTCAGATGGGCGCCATGGCCGCGCGGGTCTTTGAACCAACTCACTTCACGGGCCGACCAATCCAGCAAGGTGTTGTCAATATCAAACAGAATAGCGTGTATGGCCATTGGGCCGATTCCCTACGTTAATCTCTCTCTGACATTGTACCGCAAATAGGCCGGGGGTGCGTTGAAGCGGCCTAACGCGGCAGGGCGATTGCATCAAATTGGAGCTTGACTGAGTTACAAATTTGGCAGGTCGCCATTTTTGCCCCCCCGCTTTGATCTCGCCCCGAATTCGGGGAGGGCTTTAGGGAGGGGTAACCATTCAGCGATCTGTGCCGCCTGAGCTCACAAGGGGCTGAAGCTCCTTGTTAAGAGGCATAAATGAGCACTCCAGATAGGGCTATCATGACGACGGATATTTCAACCGAGTTCGATACACAACCGCCTAACGCGGGGGCAGCAGATTATTCTTCAGAGCGAAGGCCACGGCCTCGGTACGGCTCGCGACATCCAGCTTAGAAAGCAACACGCCAACATGAAACTTGACGGTCGAACGGCTGATGTTCAGGTGCGTGGCGATTTGTTGGTTGGTGAGCCCTTCGGCCAGCAAAGCCAGGATTTCGCTCTCGCGCGGGCTCAGGTGAATATCCACTGTGGCAGGTTGGCGGGTGGCCTGCATCAGCGCGCGCGTGGCTTCTGCCGATAGGGCCGTTTCGCCCGCGTAGACCGCGCGAATATTATCGGCCAGGTCATCAATCGGCGCGTCCTTGAGCACATAACCCACCGCCCCCGCGCGGACGGCATCGTGCACCAAGGCGCGGTCTTGAAAACTGGTGAGAACAAGGATGCGTATGTGGGGCGCCGCGTGCATAATATGCGCGGTGGCTTGCACGCCATTCAACTTGGGCATCATAACATCCATCAGTACGACATCCGGCTGGGTGTGTAGCGCCTGTTGGATGGCCTCTTGCCCATTGCGGGCTTCGCCCACCAGTTCGAAATCGGGGAAGGCTTTCAGGAACACGACCAAACCCCGGCGCACGACATCATGATCATCGGCGATGAGGATGCGAATGGGGCTCATGGGCTAGTTTGGGCTCCTATCCCAAGGGATGGAATCAGTAGATATATGCCCAGTATAGCGGAAGACCTAGGCCCGTGCTAACTCATATATCCGTAAGGTGCTGGTGCCCGCTGCCCCGCCGACACCCAACAGGCGGTGCACATGGTTAATGCTGACCTCAGCTTTCAGGGCATGGTATACCACATCCGACATGATAATGCCCCCCTGGTCCACACTTTTGACCATCAAATAGACCAGGCGCACCTCCGCACCACTGACCATATAATGCCGGGTGTTGTGCAGGGTCGTTTCTCCCAGCCAGACGTTGCCCCGATGAATGCCAATGACCAACGAGCGCTCGGCGGTCTCCTTCAGGGTCTGTTGCACTCGTTGCGCGCTGGCCAGGGCGCGCCCTTCGGCACCTGGCGCAGCGCCAAAGCTCACCAGCACATGGTCGGTGGTGAACTCTAGCATGGTGCCCCCCTGGGCCGTCACGAGGGAATCCAGCGTTTGCACGCGGTCGCCGTGGGAGTGATCCGCGTCTGCCTCCGGGCTTAATCCGCGAAACTCGATCAGCATCAATACGCTGGGCTGCCAGCCCGCTGTTGTTAGAGGATGATCCAGCGCCGTGTTGGCCCGTTGTGTTGCGCGCAATGTACCCAAGCCCTGCACCCGCATGAGCAACTCTTGCAAGCTGAAGGGCTTGGGCATGAAGTCGTTGGCGCCGGCTTCTAGGCCCTCGATGCGCCGTTCGGCGCCGTCGCCCAAAGCGCTGAGCATCAGCACGGGCAGTTCGGCCAGTGAATAGCGCGCGCGGATGGCGCGGCAGATGGTCAGGCCGTCAACATCCGGCAGCAGCCAATCCAATATCACGACATCAGCTTGCGGGCGCTCTGCCAAGCAGGCCATGGCCTCTTGGCCGTTGATGATCGTGCTGACGCGGTGCCCAAACTTCTGAAAATAAGCGACCACCATATCAATGGTCAGGGGGTCGTCTTCTACTAGTAGTATATTCAAAGCGTGCATGTTGCTCCTGAGCGTTATGTATCATGCGGTTGGGGCAAAAAAGCGCGGAGTTTGGTCACAAGTGTGCGCACATCCAGCGGCTTGGTGATGTATCCATCAAACCCAGCGGCCATCACGCGCTCGCGGTCTTCTGGCATGGCTAGCGCCGTGAGGGCCACCACGGGCACCTGCGCGCAATGGGGCAAAGCGCGCACTTGGGCTAGCACGCTCCAGCCATCGACACGCGGCATCATCAAATCCAGCAAGATGAGGTCCGGCACAGCGTCCTCGGCTTGCAGATAGGCCAACGCTGCCAGGCCATCGTGAGCGGTAGTCACCAGCATATCGTGGTGTTCGAGGATCATTTGCACCACGCTCCGGTTATCGGCTTCGTCATCCACCACCAGCACACGCGGATTAGCGGTTAAGGTTGGCATGCGGTTCTTCTCCTCTATTTATCTTGGTCTCTGGGAACCACGGGCTTAAGCTCACGCCGATGGCACACTCTGGCGGATGGCACTCACCAGCACCTGAACCGGCGCGTTTTTGCGCACAAAATGCGCCGCGCCACCCGATAAACAGCGGCGCACTTGTTCGTCATCGGCCATGCCAGTGAGCATGACCACGGCCAGGGTGGGGCAGGCCGCGCGCAAGGCGCGCAATGTCGCGTAGCCATCCATGCCCGGCATGTGCATATCTAGCAGTGCGACATCGGGGTGATGCCAACGCGCCAGGGCGACCGCCTGCGGGCCGCTCGCCGCCAACGCCACGACCTCGAACTCGGCAAAGGTGCCCAAAAACAGGTTTAAGCTGCGGCGGACATCCCGGTTGTCGTCAATGAGCAATAAACGAATAGGCTGCATGAGCATCTCTTTCTTGGCGGGCTCCCCCCCCAGGCAAATACATGCGGCTCAATGGAAAGCGACGCCCTGAAAGTTAGTTTTTCGTTAATTGCTGCTAGTATACGCGGGGCATGTCGGCGTGCCTATGCGATGAATGGCCAGTCTTCTTTGAGCTTATTGGCTGGCCACTTGGCCAGGTTCCCAGCGCAGGCGGATGACCGTGCCTGCCCCCGGCACGCTCGTGACATCCAACCGAGCGTGGATACTGGCGGCGCGCTCGCGCATGATGCGCAAGCCATAACGGCCTTCGGGCACGTGCCCCGTCTCGAATCCGGCGCCATCATCTTGCACATCCAGGCAGATGGTCGCCCCTGGCCCTTGGTACCACGCAACGCGCACCTGCGTAGCATGGGCGTATTTAATGATGTTGTTGAGCGCTTCTTGCAAAACCCGGTAGAACACGATTTTGACATCCAAGGGCAGGGATAGGTCATCCGCCACATGCAGCGTATAGGCGATTTTCAGATTCCCCAGGCGCGAGGCGACCAATTGCTCGATGAGTTGCCCCAGGGATTCTTGTTGCAAGGTTTCGGGGCGTAGCTCGAATAGCAGGGTGCGCATCTCGCCTAGCGCGCCGTGCATCAACAAGCGCAGTTCATCCAACAACGGCGGCACATCCCCCGGCGCATGATCCCATAAGCGGGGCAGCGTTTCGGCGACCATCCGCGCGGAGAAAATCGTCTGGGTGACGGAATCGTGCAGGTCGCGCGCGATGCGCTGGCGTTCTTCCATGGCGGCGATATGGTGCCGGTAGCGCGTCGCGCCCATCAGGTCGGCGGCGGTGGCCAAGGCGTTGATCTCAATCGGTGCCCAGGGGGGGTCGGTCTGGCGACGTTCGAAGAGCAACACGCCCCACCATTGGGTACCGCTATGCACGGGCAAGCCTAGCCAGGTATGGGTGCCGCGCGCGGCGAAAAACGCCCCCGCGCCGTTGTCTTCTTCGGCACGGTGGACGATCTGCTTGGCTTGCAACAACGCGGCCCAATCTTCCAGGCCGGGCGTGGTGTTTAGGTCGATGATTATTGCGCCCAGGGTCGGCAATTCGGGAATTTGCCAGCTATCTAAGGGCGCTAGATAGGGCCCGGTGCCGCTATAGCCCACCCGCAAGACGCTCGCGCGGGCGGCCTCCACCGCCTGAGCCAAGCCGGGCAGGGTTTCCGCGAGGCTCGCTTGCCAATCCGAATAGCGTAGCAACTCGCCCGTGGTGTAACTGACGGCTTCCATAATCTGGGCATAACGGCGGCTCTGCCGATGGGCCAGGTAGGCGTCGTAATGGCGGCTGAGGCGTTGCACGAGTTCGATCTGGCGAAACGGTTTGCGGATGTAATCGGTGGCGCCGGCCTCAAACGCGCGGCTAATCGCCGCGTCGCCATCGTCGCCCGTGATGATCAAAATGGGGATATGCGCCAAGGCAGGCTGCCGCCGCAACGCTTCGCAGACCGCATAGCCGTTCATGCCGCCCAAGTTGACATCCAGCAAGACGGCATCCGGGGGCATTTGTTCGGCTTGGCTCAGGGCGGTTCGGCCATTGAGCACGCCCTGCACCTGCCACCCGAGCGGCTCTAGCCAGAGCGCGACGCGCTCGGTGAGTAGGGGGTCGTCATCCACGGCCAGCAGACGCGGCACCATGCGGGTCAGGCTTGAAGAATATCGCTCAGGAAACCGATCACCTGGCTTGGGTCAACGGGTTTGGGGAAATAGCCATCAAAACCGCCGCGCTCCACATCCTGCGCGAGCTTATCCGAATGGTAAGAGGTCATCGCCACGACGGGCACATGGCCCAGGCTGGGGTGCTCGCGCACCTGGCGCAAGACTTCCCAGCCATCGGCGTTGGGCATCGCCAAATCGGTGATGACAACCGTGGGCTGAATTTCATCCAACAAGGTATGGCATTCGTCACAACTTTGCACCCCCCATACCGGGATGCCATAATGCTCAAAAATGGTCATCATCACTTGCAAGTCGTCGAACGTGTCTTCTACGACGATAACGCGCCAATCTGAGGGGGCCATCATGTATTTCCTCCAGAACCTTCTTTACTGGCGATCACATCTAAGATGGCGGGCACGAGATCATGAATATCGTAGGGCTTAGCGATGTAGCCATCGAAGCCCACCGCCAAGGCTTTTTCGCGGTCGCCGTGCATGGCGTGGGCTGTCACCGCGATGATAGGCACGTCGGCCAAGTCGGGCCGGTGCTCGCGAATGTGGGCGATTAGTTCCCAGCCGTTCATCATCGGCATGGACAAATCCATCAGGATTAAATGGGGGCAGATGGAACCCAGCAACGCGAGCCCGGCCTCGCCATTTTCGGCGATATAAATCTGCGCGCCGTAATGTTCAAGTGTGGTTTGGGCTACGATGATATTATCAAAATGGTCATCAACAATCAAGACGCGCCAATCTTGTAAAGCATTAAGTGGGGACCCCATGGGCGACCTCCTCGATGGGCATCGTGGGCACGGTATCGGCGATGGGCGTCGTGTTGATGGGCAACAGCACCGTGAAGGTGCTGCCCTGGCCGAGCGTGCTCTGCAAGCGGACCGTACCGCCCATCAACACCACCAAGCGGCGCACGATGGCCAGGCCAAGCCCGGTGCCTTCGGCGTCTTTTTTGCTGCTTTCGGCCACCTGGCGAAATTCATCGAAGATCACTTCATGCAGATGCGCGGGGATGCCCCGGCCCGTATCTTGCACCACCAAGCGCCACATGTAGTCGTTGGCTTTTTCCGCGCGGACGGTTACCTGGCCCTGGGATGTAAATTTGATGGCGTTGGATACCAGATTCGTGATGATCTGTTTGATGCGCGTTTCGTCGCCCAGCATTTCGGCGGGCAAATTTTCATCTTTGGTGATCTTAAAGGCCAAGCCCTTTTCGCTGGCCAGCACACCATTTTGCAGTTCGATCTGGTCGAGCAGCGCGCCCAGGCTATAGGGCCGGATGAGCAGTTCCATACGCCCAGCTTCGATCTTCGAGACATCCAGCAAATCGTTAATCAGGCGGAGCAAATCCTGCGCATTCAGCAGCGTGCGCTCTTGGAAAGCCGTGGCTTTTTCGGACATTTCGCCCGCCATGCCCGAAAGCTGCAATTGCGCATAGCCGATGATGGCATTTAGCGGGGTGCGTAGTTCGTGGCTCATGTTGGCCAGAAATTCGCTTTTGAGTTGGTTGGCGGCTTCGGCCTCGCTTTTGGCTTTGCTTAAGTCGTCGTTCAGGTGGCGCAGGGTGTCGTTTTGAGCTTGCACCTGGTCGCGCTGGGCCTCGACGCGGCGCTCGGCGCGGAACAACCCGCGCAGCACGAACCCCAGAATCGTGAAGACGAGCGTTCCGGCAGCCAGGATGATTCCGGTCACGATGCGCCCTTCGCGCAAAAAGCCATCAATTTGATAATTGATGATATAGGCGACAGACTCGCCCGCGCTGTTGCCCATGGGCAAAAAGGTGACGACATAATCCTGGCCCTTTTCGCGCACATAAATCGTGATGGGCAGGCCGTCGCGCATTTCGCTATTGGCCTGGCCTGCGATGCGCGCGTTCACATCTTCTAGCCGCGCCAGGTTGAAGTTCGCGTCTGGCAAGGTGACCAACTGCTCTAGCGTTTCGGCATCGTACAAAAAGCTGGGGTTCAGGGTCGTGGGGGTATAGTTGCTCTGCTCATCTTCAAAGACGCGCTCGCCGACCACATCCGCGCTGAGCACGAAGGTCGAAGCCCCGCCGATTTGCTCGTTGAGTTCGCTCTGGATGGCGTTAAACGAAACGCTAGTTTCGACACTGCCAATGTGCGCGCCGTCATAGAATAGCGGGAAGACATAGCGAAAGCCGTTAAAAATGCGGCCTTCCTCAAAGCCGAAGACGGGTTGCAGCGTCTCGTTGGCCTGGCGCACCGAGTCGCGCACGTCGGCCAGATCGTCCCCAAAGCGCTCGGGGCGATGAAAGCGTAAAAAGCTGGTGTTATCTGGCAGGTGAAAATGCAGTTGGCGCACATCCATCTCGGTGAGCGACGCGTAAGTCGGTTGTAGTTGCTCGTACAGCGCCGCACGAATCTCGGCTTGTTCGGCCTCGTCGGCCTCTGCTGCGCGGCTATACAGCGCCAGCACATCCTCCTGATTCACGACCTGTTCGTACAGCACCTGCGCCACCAGCCCATAGCCGCTAATCACCTGGTTGGTGACAATCTCTAGCTCTTCTTGTTCTTCTTCGTAGTACAGCGCTTCGACATCCATCTGCGAAACGACGACCACGCCATAAAAGACGGTCATCACGACCGCCACCAAGCCGTAAATCAGATATTGGGGTTTAATCTTAGGCATGGGACAACCTGAAATGATCGTGGCGCTGGGCCAACAAGGCGTTGAGCGCGGGGTTATCGATTAGTAAATTCAGCAGTTGTTGCAAAAACGACTCTACGGTGAGCGGTTTGGTGATGTAGTTGTAAAAGCCGCTCTCGAAGGCGCGGAGGCGGTCGCGCGCGCTATCGAAGGCGGTCAGGGCGATGACGGGGATTTCGGTGAGGGCGCGGTCGCGCTGGAGGGCGTCAATCAGCCCCCAGCCGTCGATAGCCGGCATGGAAATATCCGAAATGACGAAATCCGGCGTCATCTGCCGGATGAGCCTGAGCCCATCCGCGCCATTTGTGGCCGTGTAGATTAGCGCGCCGTAAGCGCGCAAGATCGTCTCGGCCACGAGCAAACTATCCGGTTCGTCGTCGATTGCCACAATCGTCCAACCGGCCAGGATGTCGTGCGGAATCTGGTTCATACGTGTTGCGTCTCCTCTATTGCTTGGGGTTCGGTGCGCAGGGGTAGCGTCACGCTGAAGGTACTCCCCGCGCCGACTTCGCTCTGAACGGCTATCTGGCCCTCCATCAGATGCACCAACTTATGCACGATGGCCAACCCTAACCCGGTGCCACCATGCTCGCGTGTGGAGGAGCCGTCTGCCTGACGAAATTCTTCGAAGATCAATTCGTGGGCCTCCGGCGGGATGCCAATGCCTGTATCCGAAACCACAATGCGCCATGTGGGGGGCGTTTCGTCCAGTTCTACCGCCAGGGTGACGCTGCCTTCGCTAGTGAACTTGATCGCGTTGCTCAGCAAATTGGCCACGATTTTCGAAATCGCGTCGGGGTCACCCCACAGGGTCGCGGGCAGGCGCGGGTCAACGCGCGTGCGCAGCGTCAAGCCTTTGGCCTCGGCCAGGCCGCCCAGGGATTGTTGCCACTGCGTGACCTGCTCGCGCGGCGCGAAGGGCATGGCGTGCAGCGACATATGCCCAGCTTCGATGCGCGTGAGGTCTAAAAAGGCCGTTACCAGTTCGATCAAACGCTGGCTATTGCCCTGGATGCGCAGCAGAAAATCTTCCGCTTTGGCGTTGTATTCCACCCCGGCCAAACGACTGAGCATGATGCTCGTGAAGCCTTCGATGGCGTTGAGCGGGGTGCGCAATTCGTGGGACATAGTGGCCAGGAATTCCGTTTTGACGCGCACATTTTCTTCGGCGGCGGCCTGGGCGGCGCGTAACTGCTCGATGAGGCGTTCGCGTTCGGCCTCGGCGGCTTGGCGTTCGATGGCCGCGCCCAGGCTATTGGCGGCACTACGCAAAGCGCCTTGCTCCGCCGCCAACCAAACACGCTCGCCCAGGCATTCATCAAACCCGATGAACCCCCACCACGCCCCATGCACCAAGATGGGCATGACCATAATCGACACGATGTCTTGGGGTTCCAGGATGGCGCGCTCGCTCTCGGGGAAGTCTTTCACCTGGCCCTGGATGCTCTCCCCGGTTTGGAAGGCCGCCAACCAGCGCGGGAATAACTCGCCCAGGGATAAACCTTGTAAGTCGGGGTTGTCGATCTCGGGGCTGATGCCTGGCGCGACCCATTCATAGGTCTGGCTGGTTATGTCAGCCGTATCGGCATGTTTTTCAAAGATATAGACGCGGCTGGCCCCCGCCGACGCGCCCAGGCTGGCCAAAATGCCCGGCAAGATGGTCGCCCAATTGGCGTTTTGTAGCAAAATCTGCACGCTTTCCACCAACGTCCCCAAGATCGCGTCCCGCTGGGCGAGTTCGTACATGGCCTCGGTTTGGGGCGTCACGTCGTAGAGCATCACCACGCGCCCGGTGGCCTGGCCGCGCCGATCGTATAAGGGCATGGTCTGGACTTCATAATGCCGCTTATCAAGTTCAATCGGCAAGCGATTGCTTGTGTCTTGCGGGGGCTCGGCCAAGCGGTCGTGATGGTCGGGTAGGGTGGCGGCGATAGACTCGCCGAGCAGGCTTTCGCGCGCCCGTTTCAGGATGAACGCCGCGCTGGGGTTAATGTCCGTGATGATTCCGGCGGAATCTAGGATGATGACGCCGCTATTGACCGACCGAAAGACCAGATCATGCGCCACGGGGGTAATATCCAAAAACCGGAAGCGGGTAATGGCCAGCAAAAACCACAGCCCCGACAGCGCATAAGTGACAACTGTGGGGTCATAAGGCCCAAAAAACCGCGCGCCAAAGGTTAAATGCAAGATGTTCAGCACCAAGGGCGTCAGGACGCCCAGCAAAATCATGCGCGTTTGGCCCCGGTAGAGGTGCGGGTAGCGCCACACCGAACGCAAAAGTAAGATCGCCCCGCCCACGATGATGCTATAAGCATATATCGACCAGACCCAGAACACCGAACCGAGTTCGAAGGTCACATAGGTATAGCCATCCACATCAATGATGTCATCGGTACGGTGAAAGGCATCGCCGCCGAAAAGGGCTGCGCCATAAGCGAGGGTTGGCACAATCGCCAAACCAATATACATAGGCCGCCCTAGCCATTGATCGTAATAGCTATAGCGTAGCGTAAACAACCCCCAGAAATATACCGTCCCTACAATACCGAGGTACATGAAGCGCACGGCTAGCAGGGCTGCTGCGGGGGTTTCGACCATAACGGCGGCGGCCTGACCAATGGCCCACATCGCCGCGCTGAACATCATCAGCGCCCATAAGCCTGCACCACGGGCTGGCCGGGCCGCCCAAGCGCGGTAGGCAATGGTGAAGGCACCCGCAAAGCCCAGGGCGTAGAGCACAAGAATAGGAGGGAATTGTAATGCCATGCGTTGGTGTCCGCTGTGTAATCGATATAAAAGGCAACATGTCCAATGGCCTGAATGTCCATGTTACCTTTCAAATCACAAAAGGTGTCTGAATTATAACTTGTGCGGGGGGGAGGTGTCTCCCGGTAGGGGGGCTAGGCCGCCCCTAGCCCGTTTACCTGGCCAAATGGCTAGGTCGGGTGGCCAGGCACGCAGCCTAGGGGATGGCTGCGCGCCACAAAGGGGTAATGCCTGTGCGCGAGGTGATTGGTTGTCGGCGGCACGCAGCCTAGGGGATGGCTGCGCGCCATAAAGGGGACAGGTGCCTTAGCTTTCAATATCGACGATCACGCCACCTCGGATCACGAGAATGGTGTTGTCATCGCGCAGGACATCGGCCTGGTCGTACACATTGATCTGAATAAAATACACGGGTTCATTATTCTGGATTTGGCTGCCCAGATAGAAATAGCGCACTGTGTAGCCTTCGTTGGCCGAACGCACCAGCAGCGGGTCGGTCAGCGGGCCTTGGACTTCGGGATCGGGCAGGCGCCCGGCGAAGGTCGCCCCGGTCACGCGCGCTAGGTCGCTGCACGATGTCGCGGTACACGCGCCCCAGATTTCGACGACATTATCGGCATCATTATCTTCATCACGAAAGAAGGTCACCACGCCCGTATTGACATCAATGCGGTCATCCACGCCCGGCGGTAGCGGTGCTTGGCCACTCGTGCCATATTCCTGCGCCAGGGTGTTGACCACCGCGCCACCATCCAGGACGACCAAGCCGACCAGCAGTAACGCTAACACCAGGGGGAATAACAAGAACGTGCGCAGTTTTGATTTGTAGTTCATTCGGTTTCTCCTTATACTTTATAGGTCTTGATACCACCATAAGGGTTGTGGCTACCTAGCACAATACCACTTCTGACCCACTGATCTTGCCATGGGGTCTAGCAGCTATGGTTATGCACAGTATAGGAAAAAACAGGCCAGGCACGATGAGTCGTCAGGTAAGCGCCGGAATCGGGGCTTTGGCGGGGCTGGTGGCCGCGCTGACACTGGTGAATGTAGCGGCAGTCGTGTGGTTACCGCCAGAGCCACACAACACGCCCACGATTTTTCAGGCTGTGGTCATCTTCGTGGCGGATATTCCCCTATTCGGGCTGTGGTTGGTCTTGTTCGGGCTAGCCTGGCATACGCCGGAACGTGCCGAGACGTTGCTGGCCGGGCGCTGGGTGCTTCCTTGGGTGGGGTTGGTCATATGGGCGGCGGTTAGCGCGCTGTGGGCGCCCGCGCCCGTGTTGGCCTTGTGGGGCGCTTTTCATCTGCTGTTGGGGCTGTGCCTGGCACTGGTCATCGCCAATGGCCCGCCGAGCATCCGCCGCGCGATTTTGTGGGGTTTGGTGCTGGGTGGGACGCTACAAGCAACGGTCGCGCTGGGGCAGATCGTCACCAATGCACCGCTGGGGCTATATGCCTTGGGCGAACCGCGTTTTCCGTATCGTAACCCGGCGGGCATCATGCGCGCTTATGGCCTGAACAGCAATCCGAACCAACTCGCGGGTTACCTGGTGCTGACAATCTGCGCGAGTTGGGCCTTATGGCGCGAGACACCCCGCGCGCGGGGCGGGCTGATGGCGGCCTGTGGCGTGATGCTCTTGGGCGTAGTCGCTTCCGGTTCGCGGACGGCGGCGCTGGGCCTGGCAGGCGGGTTGGCGACGGTCGCGCCGCCGGGGGTGGGCCTGCTCGCGCTGGGGCTAGGCGGCGCGTTGGTATTGGCGCGCGCGCTGCTGTGGGACCCGGCGGGTGATCCGTGGGGCGAAATTGTGAACCGCCTAACCTTTGCCTATGCCGATACGTGGACGATTATCCGCGCGCATCCGCTGCTGGGGGCCGGGATGGGCGGTTTGATTTTGGCCATCGGCATGCTTTATGCGCCCAATACCTATATTTTGCCCGCGCATAATGCCGTGCTGATCGGTTGGGCAGAGCTTGGCCTGCCGGGCTTGGGTTTGTTGGCGTGGGGTTACGGGGCGGCTTTGTGGCAGGCGCGGCCCCCCTGGCGGGCGGCGTGGGTCGCGCTGGGCATTATCTTTTGTTTCGATTTTTACTTATGGAGCGATACCCACATGCGTACGCTAGGATGTATCGCGCTGGGGTGCCTGTGGGCGCCACCCGCCGATGAACGCCCGGCATCCTGAGTGACATCACGAGGTGATCTGGTTGCGGATGTCATCCAGAATATTCATCAGGTCTTGGGGCGCGATGGGCTTCACGATATACAAGTCGGAGCCGACGTCCGCGCTGCGTTTTTCAAATTCATCTACGTCGAAGGCGCTAATGGCGATGATCGGAATCTGGATGCCCTGGCGGCGCAGCACCTCTGTAAAGTCTAGCCCATCCATGGCATGGTCGCCCAGGTGCACATCCGTCAGGATGACATCATAAGAACGGAGGTCGGCATGCTCTAGCGCGTCTTCGGCGCTGCGATACGTCGAGAGGTCATCCCCACTCATGTTGATGACTCGGCTTACCAACGCAATGTTGGCATCATCGTCTTCGATATACAAAATGCGCATGGTTTTATCCTGGCTGCATACGGTAACGTTTCCATTGTAGCCCATTCTGCGAATTTGGGGTAACTGCTCAGGCTATGCCAATTCTTCCCCCTCACCCCCTTAATCCCCCTCTCCCAAACGCCGCCTTGCGGCTGGTAGAGGGAGAAAACGACCCGAAACCGACACTTTTTGCCCCTCTCCCAGGGCTGAAAGCCCGTTTGGGAGAGGGGTTGGGGTGAGGGCTGATGGACAGTTCAAAACAAACACAAATGTTTTTTCTGCCAAAACCGAGGGCTTAAGCCCTCGGTTTTATACGGATTTGTTTTGCGTTCTCCATGAGTAGTTACGTTTATTTCTGCTTTGGATGGCATGTTCTGTGCGTGCAAGGGTGCCTGTTAGCGTAGCGCGCGGGCGCGGCGCTCATCCACCACGCGGGCCACTTTGGGCGGGCCATGTGGGCCAATCGCGCGGCGCGCTACCATCCGGCTACGCGAAAATGGCCCAATAGGATACCGACAGGGCGCTTGTCACAGGGCAAAATCAAATCAACTAGTAGGGCCAAATAGGAGGGCGAAGCCCACCGGGGGGAACCTCACAAACCGAACTCGTTATACTCGTTACTTTATTGATCCTCCTCAGTATATGCGCAACCCGCCACCCGGCGGGTTGTGTGGTGTTTGGCCCTCTACCACATCCGACATCAGGGCCAGCAGATGGGCGCGCGCGCGGCAAGCTAGCCAGGTGCCGCCCAGATCACTCGCGGGGCGCGCGCGCATAATGCGCACACCTTCTATATAACGTGCGGCGGAGGCTGCAAACCACATAAACCCGCCGTCTAGCGGATTGAAATGCGCTTGCAACACCGGAATAAGCCCAGCGGCCTGGGCGGCAACCTCCGCGCGGCGGTGGTTCGTTTGCGCAGCGCACGCCCGCAAGACCGTGACCGTCGCCAGCAGCGCTTCGAGGTCTGCCGGGCGAGCCGTCAGCGCGTCGTCCAGCAGCCTTTGCGGGCTATGGAGCGGCTCGCCCAGGGTCGTCAGCCCCTCAACGAAGGGCGCACTTGCCACCATGCGCGCAACCGGGTCGGCGGCTGATAGGCCCCGCGCATAGCCCCCGGTGTGAGGATCATGCGCGCTAGCGATCCAGGCCGAAGAAGTCGCACGCAACGCTGCGGCGCCCGCCTGGGGCAAAAAGCGCGGCGCCTCGTGGGCCACGAAGACGGCCATATGCCGCACCGCATCCGTCGCCGAAGCGCGCAAGGCTCGGTTCAGGGCGCGGGCCGTCGTCGGAAAACCGCGATAGGCTGCCGGGGCAGGTATCTTATAAGCGGCCAGGGTATCGATGGCCAGGCCAGTGAGGCGCTGAATGGCGATTTCTGGCGCGCTGAATGGCCCGCCCAAACGCGCGCGCCAACGGACCAAGCGTCGCACCGCGCCCCGCAGCGCGGCCAGCAAGGCCGGGTCAACAAACGCGCCCGCGCCAATCCGCCAGCCGGGCGGCGGCTCCTGCACTTGAAAAGCCGCGATAAAGGCCAGCCAAGCGGCTAAATCGGGCGGGGTTTCGTCCAATTCGTGATAACACGCCAAGGCCCACAGGCTATAGGGCAAGCTCAGCGCGGCGCCTTGCTCGGTGACGCCTTCATGCGCAGGGGCGTAGCGCCCCGGCAGATCGTGGGCCAAGCTGCGCAGATAACCCAGCACCGGCGCACGGACATCTCGCAACCACACCGCCGGATCATCCCCCGTGATGACCTGCGGCCATGCGCGCCGGGCCAGGATGGTCTCGCGCTCAGCGTGCATGGCGCTAAACAAATCGGCATATTGCGCGGTGGCCCGGGCTGCCGTATGCGGATAAGCACGCAGGTCGAATTCATGATAACGTTGCAGCAGTTCATCCAGCTTGGCTGCGACGTTCTCCGGCGTAAATGCCACGCCATAGCCCCGGCAATATTCGGGCATCGAGGCTTGGTCGATGTAGAGCAGCGGCAATCCGCACAAAGCCCCTTCATTTTGATGATTGCTGCCGGGCTCAAATTGCGAGGCCGTTACATACACATCATGCTTTTTGATTTCCGCTGCCAGCGCTGCGCCAGTGAGCGGCGGCACATGTTGCGAAAAGGTTACGCCCTGGGGCAAATGGCCAATATAGGTCAGTTCAACATGAGGCAAGCGGTCGAGTTGCTGGTATATCGCGAAGCCTTTCAACGGATGCACGCCCCAATGATGGGTTACCAGCTTTACTGGGAACGCCCCCGCCCAGGGTTGATGACCATCCGCATTAAAAATGCCCGCATCCGAGCCATTCAGGATGACGCTATTCTGCGCGCTGGCCATGCCCTGGGCCAGATGCAAGCGCCGCAACCAATCGGAGACAAACACTTGATGATCGGCAATGCGCGTCGCTTGGCGCAACAGCGGATTCACCTGGCCCTGCTGGCCTTTGCGCTCATCACATTCGTTAATACGATGCACAACCACCGCGCGCGGATTGACCCGGCGCAAGTAGTGCAAGACATCGAAATGATTATAGGCCGTGATTTGCAAGTCGATGCGCGGGTCGGCCAGCACAATCAGATCGATGTCGGGGTCGTGCAAATCGTGGACGACCGCCACGCCGCGCGCGCGCAGGGCCGCCACCAGTGCATGGCCGAAGCGATTGCCCCCGCCCCAGGGGCCGGATTGCAAATTCATGCCCAGGCTGATTTTCATGATAGCGCCTCGCCTGTTATTTGTTTTTTTTCGGGCGTGGCGGGCCTCGCCCCTACGGATTGAGCGCTCGTTAACATGTTAAGCCCTCTTGCAAACCAGATATTCTTGATGCATCATACCCCCAGCACTAGGCGCCAGACCAAGAAAAACGCCAACCCGCCCGCGATGGTATATAGCAAATTGCCCGTGGCCCAAGCAATCGCCATCGCGACAATCCCGCCCACCAGATAGCTATTTTCCGGCGAAAGCGCGATTTCGCCCTGCGGGCGCAGCATGGCCGGGGCAATGATGGCCGTCAACACGGCCACGGGCACAAAGCGCAAAGCCGCCACCACCCGCGCGGGCAATTGCACGCGCCCCACCAACGCCAGCAAGGGGTAGCGTGTCGCGAAGGTGACAGCGCCCATACCCACGATTAGCAAAACCTCGTTCATCATCTCATCCTGAAGGCTCATTAAATACCCGTGATTGTATACGACGGTTGAGCGCCGGGTAAACGGTGTTTGCGCGGGCGCGCCGGGCTGGTAACATCATGGGCCGAAATAGCAATCGACCAGACAAACGGCTATGACCTTACGCACCTGCCTGATACTCTGCTTATTATACCTCTTTGGGCTGAGGCCGTTTTTGGCCTCGCCCGCCGCCGCGCAACCCGACCCGCCCGAAGCGCTGCGCCTGATGAGCACCGCCGAAGGCGTGCTCGGCCCCGAGATGCCATCCCAAACCTGGGAATACGCCCCCGGCCCTGGGCCGAGCACCATCGTGGTGGAAGTCATCGAGGGGACGCTCGACCCCGCCGTGGCGCTCATCGGCCCGGATGGCGAAGCAATCGCCAGCAATGACGATTACGCGCCCGCGTTCGGCCCGGATGCGCGCTTGGTCGTGCCGGGCGGGGATGTGTATCTGCTGCGCATCGAAGCCGCGTTTGGCGCGGGGCGCTATCGCGTGCAGGCCATCCCCGGCGAAATGCACACCCAATGGGCCGAAACACTAACCATGCCCGGCCCCTATTGGGCCGACAGCGGCGCGGCCCGCACGGCAGATGGTCTACTGCTAGAATCCGGCCTAGCACAAACCCGCCTATTTGTGCCGCAACCCCTGCCCCAAAATGATGAGCTTTATGTGCAGGCGCGCTTGCGCTTTGCCGAAACGCGCGACGCAAGCGAAGCGGGCCTTGTTATACGAGGGCGCACCGCGCCGAATGGGCAAGTCACGGGCTTGCGGCTGACCATCACACCGGCGGGCGATTGGTTCTTGCGCGCGAATGATATCGCGGGAGAAGAAACGCTCTTAGATGAAGGCCGGGTGACATTGCCGGAAGTCGGCGGGGTGACGTTGGGCCTGCTGGCGCAAGCGGATCGCGTGGCCGCGTATGCCGAAGGCCGACGCCTGACCGACATCGAAGCGCCCGCGCTGGATGACCAAATCGGCTGGGGCGTGGTCGTGACGGCCAGCGCCGTCAGTTTGCAGCAATTGCGCCTGGCCTTGCCCCTGGCCGAGCCGCCCGGCTTTCCGATACGCCTTGATACCTGGGACGCCGCGCGCCCGGCTGACATCGTCGGCGAGCTAGCCGCTGCGGATATTGTTTCGGAAGGCGGCACGCGCCAATTTTTACTTAGCGCCGAAACCAGCTACACGGTCATGGGGCCAGACCAGCGCAATTTTCTCATCACCGACCCCGACGCGGTGTACGATGGGCTCATCTTGGGCGGGGATGTCACCATCCAGAGCGGGCAGGATGTCGGCTGCGGCCTGGTGGCGGGCTTTGTGGATCGTGCGCATAAATTGCTGGCCTTCGCGGATACGCAAAACGGCGGCGGGCTATTCTGGTGGCAAGCGGACGTGGTGCAACATAATAATTACGCGCGCTTGACCACCGCCAGCGGCGCGGAATATCGCTTGTTGCTCATCCAGCAAGATCAGTTCACGGCGCTGTATGTGAATGGCGTGCTGGCGGCACAGTCGATCATCCCACCCCGGGCTGGTGCGCTGGGGGTGGGGTTTATCAACTACGCCGCCGAAGAAGCCTCGTGCAGCTTCGAAAACGTCTGGCTATGGGACTAATTTACGCTAAAATGCCAGTATCCCCTCAATAGCGAGTAATAGCCAGTGGAAATTGAGCATCGCATAGACGCTTGAGAATACGTAAACTGATGGTATGCGTTTAGACGGCTTCAACCCCCCGAATGCGGGGGGAGAATTTACTCGTGCGCATAATAGCCCCTCCCTGAATTCGGGGGGATGGCTTAGGGGGTCGGCGGAGCCGACAGAACCCCGCACACCGGGGCCCGCGCCAAGAGGGGGGTAAAATCAAGGCAGGACAGCATGCTATTGAATTGTCATTGCGCGAGCCTGCGCCAATCATGGCATATGCTTCAAATCTTGTCGCATAGCCTCTAGCAAGGCTTCGATACTGCTATAGGTGGCGTGGTGGCCATATTGGGTTAAATGCCAAATAGGCTGATGCTCGTCCCCGCTTAGGGAAATACGCGGCACGCCATTCGGGGAACCCGCAGCGGGTTGTAGCGCAAAACCGGCCCGCCTAAGCGCGCGGCGCGTCCAGGTATGGGGTATACCTTCACCCAAGACCTCTACCGCACGGCTCGCTGAGCGTTCCACGCTGAAGGCTCCCGTTTCACGGTCAAACAAGACACCTTCGCCCTTAAAGGCGGCTTCAAAAGCCCCATTGATGATCAAATCCTCAGGCGAGCCGACTTGTACTTCCCCACCCGCCATCAACCACAGGCCATCTGCCGAACGCAAGGCGAGGTCAAGATCGTGCGTAGACAGCAAAATTGCGCGGCCCGTATCCGCCACGATATGCCGCAATAGACGCATCATCTCGGCCCGGCGCGGTAGGTCAAGGAATGCCGTGGGTTCATCGAGCAAGATCAATTCGGATTCTTGGGCCAGGGCACGGGCCAGCATCAGTTTTTGGCGTTGCCCGTCGCTCAGTTCCATCACGGGCTTGTCTGCCAAAGCCCCCGCGTCCACCGCATCCACCGCCCAATGGATGATCGCTTCATCATACCGGCTCAGCCGTCCCGTCCAACCCGTATATGGATGCCGCCCCAGCGCCACCAGCGCATAGCCATTCAGCAAGCCGAGGTTTGGGCGCTCGGTCAAGACCACACTCAGCAGGCGCGCGCGCTGGCGGGGTGTTTGGCGGTGGATGTCTTGGTCGCCCAGCAGGACACGCCCACTCAAAACGGGCTGCATCCCTGCCAAGGTACGCATCAGGGTAGATTTACCGGCACCATTAGGCCCCAGCAGGCAGACCAACTGTCCACCTGCTAGGGATAAGTTCAGGCCAGCGGCGATGACGTGGGGGAGCTTGCGCGCTAGGGCATACCCAATGCTGAGATGCTGCGTTTGTAGGTGCATCACCTTAGTCCCCGAATGATTGTTGCAAGTTGCGCCGACTCAGTAAAACGACGATCACCACGGGCGCGCCGATCATGGCGGTCACGGCGTTTAACGGCAGAATCACGCTATAGCCGGGGACTTCGGCCAGCAGGGCGGCGATGAGCGCCACAATAGCCCCCATCAAGATGGTACCAGGTAGTAAAATACGGTGGTCGGAGGTGTTGAACAGGGTGCGGCACAGATGCGGTACTGCGATACCGATAAACCCAATCGGGCCACAAAACGCGGTAACGCTCCCTGCTAGCAAAGCGGTTGCTACGATAATCGCCACGCGCGTGAAGCCCACATGCAACCCCAAGCTCCGGGCGTAGCCTTCGCCCAAAAGCAGCGCATTCAGCGCTTTGCTAAGGCCGAGGGCAATCAGCAAGCCAAGCCCCACCATGCTCGCTAGAATGGGCATTTGACCCCACGTGACGCCACTAAAACTGCCAAATGTCCAATTGATATACGCTTGGATGCGTTCGGGGATGGCAAAATATAGCAGCAAACTTACGCCTGCCGATACAAAATAGCCCAGCATCAAGCCCAGGATGAGCAGCGTCATGCTACTTTGGACGCGACTAGCGGCCAGCAAGACCAAAAGCATGGTGGCGCCTGCGCCAATGCCAGCCGCACCCGCCAATAGCAGATCGCCCGTTAAGCCGACCCCCGCCAGCAAGGCACCGCCGACAGTACCCGCCGACAGCACAACCAGCGCCACGCCTAAGCTCGCCCCGGAACTGATGCCCAGCACAAAAGGGCCCGCGAGCGGATTGCGGAAAAAAGTCTGCATCAGCAACCCACTCACCCCCAGCGCGCTACCCGCCAGAGCGGCGGTGGTGGCCTTGGGCAAACGAAATTTGAGCACGATGTTCGTCCACGAACGCCGTTCCGCCTCGCCGCCCGCCAACACCGTGATGATCTGGTCGAAGGGAATGCTAACCGAGCCAAGCGAGATGCTCAACAGGAACACGCCCCCCAAGATGGCCAGCAGCAAGAGCAGCACCATGGGGCGCAAGCCCAGATTCAAGCGCGGGAGCGTAGGGTCTTCGACGTAATCCGCCGCGCGGGGGATGGGTTGGTAGGCCGTATCGCTCATCGGCGGGCATCCTTGGCAACAAGACGGGGGTGACGTGGCCACCATTGCCTAGGCAACACGAGTGAAGTTACTCACCCAGCGGCTCAAAAAACGAAAATTCGTGATCGGGCAGTAAATCGGGATGGAAGATGGCGACTAGGTCTTGCAAGATCAATTGCGGATTGCTCACGCCCAGTTCAAAGTAGTTATTACCGCCATTGTCGTTCACATCTAGGCTGTTGTTCCAGACATTACCGTTTTGCACCGCTGCAAAGTCCTCATAGCGGGGGTCGATGTCGAACAAGCCTTGCAGGGTCGTCACGCCAAAGATATTGGTTACCCACACATCCGCATCTAAGGCACCCTCGTAAACAACCTCAAAGCTCAACAAGGCGCTGTCCGTAGGGGCTTCGTCACCCAGCGCCACGATACCGCCCGCATCTGCGATCAGCGCCCCCGCATAGGTCTCGGCGCCGGGGATGCTCCACACGTCGCTAAAGGCAGAAATGATATTCCATAATACGACGGGGCGCTCATCGGCGGGGACACTCGCGGCCAGTTCGCGGGCAGTTTCATAGGCGGTCACGATATCGGTGTAAACGGCTTCGGCGGTGGCTTCTTCGTTGTAGAACAAGGCGGTGTATTTGATCCATTCTGCGCGCCCGAGCGGGGTAACCTCGCGCCAACTGGCGTCGAGCGCGGTGAAAATGCCCGCCTCGATCAAGACCGGATGCGCGTCGGTGGTGGGGTCAAAGCCGAAGGTCATCACCATATCGGGGTCGGTTTCTAAAACGAGCTCTACATTGACCTCTGTGCCGCTACCGATTTCTACCAGTTCGCCCGCGTCGATCAGATCGCGCACGGCGGGTGTACTGGCAAACATGAAATTATCGAGCCCGACGAGATTATCCAATAGGCCAAGTTGGGTCAGCGGGGGAAGCTGCGTGGTAGACATGGCAATGATGTCGCCCGTTGGCACCTCGATGAATTGCGTGTCGGTGGGGAAGTCGGCGGCATCCGGGGCGGGTGTGCCACATTGCACCAGCACATAAGTGAAGGGTTCTGCCGCGTCGAAGGCATTCGTCACAGTGACGACTTTATAGTGATTAAAATATTCGACCGTGAAATTTTCGGCCTCGGTAATGTCGGCTTTAACTGGGAAGTAATCTACATCAGGGTCGTAATCGGCCACGCATTCTTCGGTCAAATTAACGGCATCTTGTGCGCCAGCAGGGAGCACCATTACGAAACAGACCAACAACACAACCAAACGGATCAGATATTGCATGATTTTCCTCCTAAGGTTTTCGGTAAGGGCGGGCTGCATTTTCAGCATCGCGGAGGAAACATCATGCGCGGTGATATGAGCAATGGATATAGGGTTGGCGATTTTACGGGGGTATTTGAAAAAAGAACCATCATCATACTCGTTTCCCTTTGACGCGAAAGGCAGCGAGCTAAGGCGGAGGCAGGTATTCGGACTTCTGAGAGTATTCTCAGTTACCGTTGCGCGACAGTGCCGGACTTTCACCGGGCTTTCCCTATTGTGTGCCGAACATCCGGGTTCTGGCACACCTCTTGCCTGAGCAATCTGTTGCTGAGCGCTAGATTAACACAGGGCTGAAATCCTGTCAACTAATGGCGCGTGGGCGTCCAGCCCGGCGGTCTGCCGGGGTGCATTTAGCATGATTTGCCGATACGCTTATAATGAAAACCAGGCAAGAGCAAGGGATGAACGCGCTATGCAAGCACGCAACATAGACGAAGTGGTCCATCTGATGGATCAAATCATCGACCATAGCATCACACGCGGGCAACGCCTGGCCTACTTTACGGCGCTGTATCGTCTGGTAACGCTCGTCGTGCGCCAAGCTTGCGACGATAATCATTTTGAAGATAACGACCGGATGCGCGAACTAGATACGATTTTCGCCAATCGCTATTTTGAGGCAGTGGCCGTGCACCAGGCCGGGCGCGAGCCAACCGCAAGCTGGGCCGTGGCTTTCCAGGCAACGGAGGTGCCGCATTTGCTCATTATGCAGCATTTGCTGCTGGGCATGAACGCGCACATTAACCTCGACCTGGGCATTTCGGCGGCGGAGATTTCCGGCGGGGTGCTCTCGCCCGGCCTGCGGCGCGATTTCGACAAGCTGAATGATATTCTGGCCAGCCTTATCGACATCGTGCAAGATCAAATCGGCCTGGTGTCGCCCTGGTTCGGCACGCTAGAACGCGCAACTTGGCGCGCGGATGAACTGCTGGTGAATTTCAGCATCAACACCGCGCGCGATGGGGCCTGGCGCTTCGCCGAACGCCTCATCCAGACCCCAGGGGCCGAGCGCGAAGGGTGCATCCTGGCCCGCGATGCCCAGGTCGCGCGTTTGGGCCACCACATCGCGCGGACAAGCTTTCCGCTGGCGGCCCTGGTGCGGGTCATCAGCTTGCGAGAGGAAAAAGACATCCGCCGCGTGATTGCCGCGCTGGGCAATACCGACTGGCGTCGCACCCTAGAATATCATGTGGACGATTTGCGCGCGGCTGCCGCGCAAATGGGCATCGAGTTGCCACGTTCGGCGCGGGACTTGTAGCGCCTACTTACTACCCTTGCCGATGATGGGATGCGTGCCGCCCAAAATCGGATAGGGTAGTTGGCTTAGACTTTTTCAGATTACTGTGGCGGGAATCCGCTACGCAGCGTTTTTCTTATTACGGCGAAACAGCTTGCGAAAGAAATTGCTTAGCGCTTTCATCAGATCATCACCTCCTCACTTGTGCAGATGTCTTTAGCATACCAAGCGTCTATGGCGAGGCTGTGGCTATACCTTGGCAGAATTGCCACGCCATGTGTCAGGCTCGGCACAGCGGGCGATGTGTCGAAGCTGTAACAGCCTGCCCCGGTTTCGTAACCCCGTACTCTATCCTCCGACATAGATAAAAGCGTATGCTAAAGGGAATGTCATGAGATAGAGGCGATAAAACCCCATGCAACCCGTCGCAGATTTTTTCAGCCTGGAGGACGACGAACCTCCCCCGACCCAAACGACCATCCCCACGCGCACATGCCATGCGTTTTGGGCCGATGTGCCCGCTGCACAATGGAACGATTGGCGCTGGCAGATGGCCAACCGCCTGAATAGCGTGGCTGAACTGGCCCAGATCATCTACTTAACGCCGGAAGAAATCGAAGGCTTGGCCGCTGAGGATAAATTCCGCGTAGACATTACGCCCTATTTCGCCAGCCTGATCGACCCCCAAGACCCGAATTGCCCAGTCCGCCGCCAGGTGATCCCCCAGGGGCGCGAGCTAGACGCCTTTCAGGGCATGATGGCCGATAGCCTGGCCGAAGACGCGCATAGCCCCGTGCCCGGCCTGGTGCATCGCTACCCCGACCGCGTGCTGATGCTCGTGACGACCCAATGCGCCAGCTATTGCCGCTACTGCACGCGCTCGCGCATCGTGGGCGACGCGAGCATGACCTTCAGCCGCGCGGACTTCGACGCCCAACTGAATTATTTGCGCCAAACGCCCCAAGTGCGGGACGTACTGCTCAGTGGTGGCGATCCGCTCGTGCTGGCCCCGCGCATCCTGGAGCACATCCTGGCTGAATTGCGCGCCATCCCACATATCGAGATCATCCGCCTAGGGACGCGCGTGCCCGTCTTTTTGCCCCAGCGCATCACGGATGAACTGTGCGCCATGCTAGAGAAATACCATCCGCTGTGGATGAACATTCACGTCAACCATCCCAAAGAGATCACGCCAGAACTCAGCACCGCGTTGGACAAGCTGGGCCGGGCCGGGATTCCGCTAGGCAATCAGAGCGTCCTGCTAGCCGGCATTAACGACACGGTCGAGATTCAGCGCGAACTCGTGCATAAGCTGGTGCGCAACCGCGTGCGCCCCTACTACCTGTATCAATGCGACCTGGTGCAAGGCGCGGGGCACTTCCGCACGACCGTCGCCAAAGGAATCGAGATCATCGAGGGGTTACGCGGCCATACCAGCGGCTACGCCGTGCCGACCTACGTCATCGACGCGCCCGGCGGCGGCGGCAAGGTGCCCGTCATGCCGAATTACGTCATCAGCCAAGCGCCCGGTAGGGTGGTCGTGCGCAATTACGAGGGCTATATCACCGCCTACGACGAACCGACCGATTATCATCCATCTCCGAGTGGCCATTATTCAATGCACGGCCAAAGCGGGGTACTGGGCTTATTGCAACATCAAGCGGACGCCATCAAGCCGGAGGGCTTTGACGCCCTGCATGGGCGCGGCGCACAACCGCATCGTATGAATGGGGCCAAGCCTCATCGCCATAACGGCCATAACGGCAAAGAGGAACATTAACATGAGCGACTCACCCTTGAAAATTGCGCTGCTAGCCAATTTGAAAGACAACGCCCCGCGCCAGTCCGACGGCGATCACCTGGATGATCTGGATGGGCGCGATACGATTGACTTCATCCTAGATGCGTTGCATTACGGTGGGCACGACGCGCGTTTCCTCGAGGCGAACCTCGCACCGCCGCATAATCTGGTCGATGAACTGCGCGCTTTTGGGCCGGATTTATGCTTCAATATCGCCGAAGGGCATTGGGGCGATAGCCGCGAGGCGCAAATCCCCGCTGTATTGGAAATGCTGCGCATTCCCTACACGGGTAGCGGCGTGCTGACCCTGGCCTTAGCGCTAGACAAGCCCATGACCAAGCGGGTTTTGCATTATCACAACCTGCCGACGCCAGAGTTCCAGGTCTTTGGCCGCGCGGATGATCCCATTGACGAAGAATTGTTGAACCAAGACGGCGGGCTCCGCTTTCCGCTGTTCGTCAAACCCAGCCGCGAAGGCACGGGCATTGGTGTGCATGCGCGCAGCGTCGTGTATACGATCGATGAGTTGCGCGCGCGCGTCCGCGACTTGCTGACCACCTACCAGCAGCCGGTCTTGGCCGAGCGCTATATCGAAGGCCGCGAGGTGACCGTCGGTGTATTG
>DAOTVD010000015.1:0-12875 GCA_034437075.1 Anaerolineae bacterium | reverse complement strand
CTTTCGTGAACCATCCGGCCCTCGTCATACGGCGGGGGCTTTTTTATTGCCAGGCAGGCAACCCATTCGCAGCGGCAGCCGCCAACAGCACAAGCTGCCACATCCCCGCCTGAATCGGCGCTGTTTCGATATATTCGCTGGCGATGTGGGCGTTTCCACCATACGACACCCCCACACAAACCGCCGGAGTTCCCCTAGCCAGCAGGGCATTGGCGTCTGTGCTGCCCCCTTCGACCTCCGCCACCATGCCAATCGATTGATGAGCGTCCAGGGCCAGGCGCACCAGCGGATGATCGGCGGCAATCTGGCCCGCAGGGCGGTCGCCGACCCGTTCTATGACGACCGTCACCGATGGATCGTCGGCGGCTTCCTGGGCGGCGAGTTTGCGCACTTGGCTTTCCAGATCGTTTAAGGTGTCGCTGTCCACCGAGCGCAGATCGATATAACAGGCGGCTTGCGGGGCAATCGTGTTAATGGATGTGCCGCCCTCGATCAAGCCGATATTAAACGTGGTGCGTGGGTCGTTGCTGACGGGCAACTGCGTTAAGCGCTCGCCAAAACGCATCAACGTATGAATGGCGCTGGCTTGGCCAAAATGCAGCCAACTATGCCCGCCGGGTGCTTCGACGCTCACTTTCAAACGGCGGACTGCGATCCCCGCATTGTAAACCCGGCCCAAGGCCATGCCCTCTAGCACGATGCCCGCCTTTACCTCATCGCCGAGTGCATCCAGCGCGGCATGCATACCGCCCAGGTCGCCCAGCCCTTCTTCACGTGAATTCGCCAGAAAACAGATGCGCGCCGCGCGCGGAATATTGGTGGAGGCGAACACCTCGGCCAAGCCGAGCAACGCCGCTACGCCCAGGCTATTGTCCCCCAGACCGGGCCCGTAAATGCGCTCACCCTCCTGCCGGATACGTAAATCGGTGCCATGTGGAAACACGGTATCGGTATGCGCCGAAATGAGCAAAACCGGCGCTTCGGGTGAATCACCCGGCAGCCAACCGTAAACGTTATGCAGCGCATCTTGGCGGATATCTTGCAGCCCCAGCGCCTGAAAATCCGCGACGAGTTTGGCGGCCCGCTCGCCTTCATGGAAGGTCGGCGCGGGGATTTGCTGAATATCGATGGCGCGTTGCAGGATGTGCTGGCGGTTGATATATGTCCGGGCGGCTTTTAGGGGGGTACTGTGCGATAACCGGACAATGGAGGCATTCGATAGGCTCATGAGGGGCGAGAGGCTTCTATTGTTTGTTCGGTAAGGTGATGGTTTCCCATTTGTTCGATAAGATGCAAGGGCAACGCGAGATGATGCGCGCCCGCTTGCAGCGCGCCGAGGGCTTCATCGGTGGTGGACATATCCGCTGCTATAATTTCCGTTTGCGAGCCCTCTACAACAGCGCGGATCACGCGCACCAGGGCGAGCCCATCGCCCAAATGTTGGGTGGCATGGCCAATATACGGAATGACATAATGCGCTTCGGCCTGCACCGCCAAGTAAGCCTGCGCGGCGCTATAAACCCCCGCCATGGCAACTTCGACCCCCGGTAATTTGGCAATTAGGCTGAGGTTATCTATTGTCGCGGGTATTTTGATGATCACTCGGTCGGGCCGCACGTTGTATGCTTCCCAGGCTTCATCCAGGCGGGC
This sequence comes from Anaerolineae bacterium, assembly GCA_034437075.1. GTDB lineage: Bacteria > Chloroflexota > Anaerolineae > Aggregatilineales > J027 > DAOTVD01. Next base: position 11,225 of record DAOTVD010000015.1, on the reverse strand, counting down.
ATCCAGCGAAGGGGCTACCAGTTGGTAAAAGATATGTCCATCAAAGATTTCGACTAGTTCACCCAAGACATCTAACGGGGGGCGCCCGGTGGCTGCAATCAGGGCCGGAGTCGTCGTGATGCCTTCCATAAAGCCAAGCGCTTGGGCCCGTTGGGCTTCGGCTGCCTGTGCAGATTGCAGAAAGAGCGCCAATTGCCGATCCTTTAAGTAAGTCGCCGGATGTGTCTGACACTCAGACTATACTCTAAAGTTGAAGCGTCGTCTAACCCAAATCTAGTCTCCCGCAAAAGCCAACACGGGGCGCACGACGTTTATCTGAACGGGCATATTGGGCGTGACTGCCACATCATAGGGCACGTTAACCTGGAGCGTTGTTTGATCCACCAAGACCACTTCGGCAAGCTGATAACCGCCGAAATAGCGACTTTCACGCACGGTGCCCTGTGCTTGTTCGGGTTCGGCAGGGGCCAAGGTCAAATCCTCGGGCCGGATGTACAACGCCACACGGCCCTGATGGGCTTCGCGCAGAGGCACCGGCCCGATTTGGCTTTCGGCTTGCTCCCCATGGGCCTGTGCGGGCAGGCAATTGACATCCCCCAAAAAGCGCGCGACAAAGGGCGACGCGGGATTTTCGTACAGGCGGCGCGGTGTATCGGTTTGCAGGATGCGCCCCCCATGCATGACGGCAATCCGCGAGGCCATCATCATGGCTTCTTCTTGATCGTGAGTCACGAAAAGCGCGGTCGCGTTGGTCTGCGCCAGGATGTTGCGCACATCATCGCGCGTATGGTGGCGCATGGCGGTATCCAGGTTCGAAAAAGGCTCATCCAGTAACACGACGCTAGGCCGCGCCGCCAGAGCACGCGCCAGCGCGACCCGTTGTTTTTGCCCGCCAGAAAGCTGATGCGGATAGCGCTTATCCATATCCGGCAACCCGACGAGATCGAGCAATTCTGTGATGCGCGCTTTTTTCTCTCGTGAAGCCCAACCCCGCAGGGCGAATGCGATATTCCCGGCGATGGTCAAATGCGGAAAGAGCGCGTAATCCTGAAAGACCATGCCCACGGCGCGTTTCTCAGGCGGTGCCCAGGCATCCTCGCCCGCGACGCGCTGCTCGTTAAGGATGATCTCGCCCGCATCGGGCGCTTCTAAGCCTGCCAATAGGCGTAGCGTTGTGGTCTTGCCGCAGCCACTCGCGCCGAGCAAGGCCAGCACTTCGCCGGGCGCGATGCGCAACGAGACATCATCCACGGCGGTCACGGCGCCGTAATGTTTCACCACATGCCGGAACTGGATCATAAACGCCTGCTTTCATCCAGCTGCATCAGCCACAACACCGGGAGCAAGCCAATGGTGACAATCGTCAAGGAAGGAATCGCGGCGGCTTGCCAGAATGACTCGAAGGCCAGGAAGTAGGCCCATAGCGCCAGCGTATCCGAGCCGAAAGGACGCAGCAACAAGGTCGCGGGGATTTCTTTCATGACATCCACAAAAACCAGAATCGCGCCCGCGATCATCCCTCCGCGCACGAGGGGCATATGCACCCGCGCGATGATGCGCGGCGACCGGGCGCCCATGGTGCGGGCGGCTTCTTCTAGGCTAGGGTTGACGCGCTCCATGCTGGTTTCTACGCTGTTATAACCCACCGCCATAAAGCGCACGACATAGGCATACACTAGGCCCGTGAGCGTGCCCGTAATGAGCAAACTACGTTCTTCGCGGCCTAAGTTAATTTCCACCCAATCGGTGAGGTCATGGTCGAAGGGCGCCACCAGCATCAGAACCCCCACGGCAATGACCGCGCCGGGCAAGGCATAGCCCAGGGTCATCAGGCGCGCCATCACGCGCGGCACCAGGCGATTCCCGCTTAGAGCATTGGCGCGCACGCCATACGCCACCAGCAACGATAATCCAATGACAATCAGGCCCGCTAATCCTGCGAAGCGCACGCTATTCGTAATATAATCCGTGTAGATGCTCCGCCAGGCGCCGACGCTCGGCTCGCGCACTTCGGTTACAGCCCACACAATCAGTTGAATAAAAGGCAAGATGAACGCGGCGCTTAGCAAGGCCAGGCACGCGGCACTGGCTAACCATCCGCGCGGGCCACGTAAGGGGGTGCGTTCTAGTTGCCGACCGCGTAGCCCCTCCTGGGTATAGCGTTTTTGGCCCCGCAAAATGTATTCCAGCAGCAAGATACCTAACGCGAACAGCATCAGGATAGCCGCCAGTTGGGTGGCCGTGTCGCGATCCATGCGCCCTTCCCAAATGCGCACGATGCCTTCGCTGAGCGTCGGAAAGCTGAAAAAGCTCACCGCGCCGTAATCGGTCATGGCTTCCATCATGGCTAGCACCATCCCCGCGACGATAGCCGGGCGCGCCAGGGGCAGCACCAGCCGGAAAAAGGCCCCCGTGCGGCTATAGCCCATCAGGCGCGCGGCCTCGAATGTGGATGCCGATTGCGCGCGGAAGGCCGCCCGCGCCAATAAATACACATAAGGATACAGCACCAGCGTCATGACGATGGTCACGCCCAAGCCGGAGCGAATATCTGGGAAGTAAGCTCCATCCCCAAACCAGGCCCGCCATTGGGTCTGCACTGGCCCGGCATAATCGAACGTGGCCATAAAAATGAACCCCATGACGAAGGTCGGCACGGCCAGCGGCAATAGAAATAGCCGTTCGAACCAGGCGCGCCCAGGGAATTGATAGGCCGACACCAGCCAGGCATAGCCCACGCCGATAATCCCCGTACCCAACCCGACGCCAATGACCAAACGCAAGGTGTTTTCTAGCATCTGGGGCAAAAAGGTATCCCACATATGCTGCCATAATTCCCAGGAGGGGGTCAGCAGTTCGTACACCAAGCGCCCGATAGGTAAAAGGACCAATGCCGTAACAATAAACGGCAAAACCAGCGCGAGCCACCGCTGGCGGCCCGTGCTGGTGTGCTTCAGGAGAGGGAAGCGCCCCGACCACACGCGAGCGCGGGCGGTGGGGCGTTCAATGCTCGACATATAGCTTTAGTTTTCCTCGAAGCCGTAACCTGCTTCTTCCAGCAAGGTCACCGCATCAGCTTGGTAATCGCCATATTCCCAGAGCGGATAGCTCAAATCCAGATCGAATTCGCCAAAGCCCGCGATGATCTCATTGGGCTCGGCTTCGAAATTCGTCGGGAATTCGAAATTGCTGCCGGGGAAGCCCGCCGCATCGCCGGATTGGCCCGCGAGGGTAGAGAAGTACTCGATAAACTCGACGGCTTCATCGAAATTCTGTGCGGTGGCGGTTACGCCTGCGCCGTTGATGTTATAGAACGTGCCTGTGGTTTCTTGGTTGGCCCAGAACAATTCCACCGGGAAATCGGGATTTTCGGAGATGATGCGGCCCATGTAGTAGTGATTAACCACGGCGACATCGCATTCGCCCGCTTCGATGGCTTCCAACATGCGGGTATCGCTGTTGATATAGGTCGGTTCGTTGGCCACCCAGCCTTCGACCACGTTCATCGCTTCTTCTTCACCCAAGTGATAGATCAGGCTGCTGACCAGCGACACGGTGTAGATATGCGAGGCGGGACGCATGCACAAGCGACCTTGCCATTGCGGGTCTGCTAAGGCGGAATAGGTCGATAGTTCGCTAGAGTCTACGCGATCGGGATGATAGGCGATGGTGCGTACGCGCTGGCTAAGGCCAAACCAGCGATTTTCTGGGTCCCGTTGGCTTTCGGCGATATTGGCTACTAGCACCTCGGACTCAATAGGTTGTAGCAAGCCTTCATCGGCAGCCAGCGAGAGAACGCCCGCATCAATGGCCAAAAGCACATCGGCGGGGGTGCGGTCACCTTCCGCACGCAGGCGCTCTAGCAAGGCACGCGGCGAGCCCTGTGACACACGGACGGTAATGCCGGTGTCTTCTTGGAATTGGACGAAGGGTTCTTCGATGGCGCCATAGTGCCGCGCCGAATAGAGATTCAAGACGCGCTCTTCCTGGGCCTGGCTGGCAGCAGGGACGAGTGCCAAACCGCCGACAAAAGCCAAGCATAATGTCATGACGAGCGTCAATTTGAGAGTCTTCATGGTATCCTTACCTTATCCTTTCGTAGTCTGGCCGGGTGCTGGCGCTTTGACCAACGGACAGCGCCTGGCCGGGAGACGATGGTCATCCGGATGTGGCCTAAATGTACCAGAGGATAACGCCCCACCCCAACCCTTGGCGTTAAGGCGCGGGTTAACGCCCCCCCAGGCAAAGATTAACCTTTGTTAAGCGGATGGTATGCATCCGGTTTATGGGCAGGCTCATTCTCTTGTGCTAAATCTGGCCCAAGACAAATGATGCGCGCTCAGGCTGGCACTTGACAGGCGCGAGCCAGGGCTTTAATCTTGCGCCTACAGCATAACCGGAGGGGTAGCATAGTCTGGCCTAATGCGCTCGCCTGGAAAGCGAGTACGGGTTTCCCCCGTCGTGGGTTCGAATCCCACCCTCTCCGCCTAATGTGTGAAGCGCGTAAAGCGCTTTTTTTGTTGCACCGACCAAGCATGACGACCACTGAGGACATTTATGGCAGAATCACGACCTTCTACGCGCGCCAGATTACGGGCGTATATGCCCTTTCTGGTGCTCATTGTGGCTGCTGTGGCAATCTGTATGGTATCCGCCGCGTTGATCGTGCGTTCGTTTCAGGGCGAACGCCGCGAGCCCTTCATCGGGGATGTGCCTGGGACGACTGTTTCGACCCTCGTTGAATTACCCGGCGACCGCGCTTTTCCCGAATCCATCACCCTGGGGCCGGGTGATTTTCTCTATAGCGGCAGTTTTTGCACGGGCGAAATCTGGCGTATCGACCCTCAAGCCGGAACACTTGAAACCTGGCTCGCCGCCGATGCCGGAATTGAGGCTGTTTCGGGCATGGCCTTTTCGCCGGAGGGGTGGCTGTATGTTGCGGATCGGGGGTCGTGTGACCCGCGCGCGGGGGTTTCTAGCCTGAAGCGTGTTTCGCCCGAAGGTGTCGTCGAGGAGTGGGGCGAAGTGACCGATGACGAAATCATCAATAGTTTGGCCTTTGATGCGCGCGGCACGCTCTACGCCACCGACACCCAACTCGGCCAAATCCGCAGCTACGACGACGACGGCGCCTTTAACATCTGGTGGGAAGTGCCTGCTGACCCGAACACCGCGCGCCCGACTGGCCTAGCCTACGATACCGCGCGCGATGCGCTCGTCGTGGCGGACTCTGGCAACGGAATAATTTACCGCATAGGGATTGATGCGCGCGGGCAAGCGGGTGAAATCGCGGTGTTGTACGAAGACGACCGCCGCGAACTCGATGGTCTGACGCTCGATGATACGGGGCGTGTGATTTTTACATCCTATGATAATGCGCGTGTTATGCGCCTGACCGAAACCGGGGCCGCGCTCATCCTGGCGCAGAATTTCCGCGAACCCAGCGACGTGGCTTTTCTGGATGATCGCGTATATGTCACCAATTTTGATTCCATTTCACTCGCGCCGCTCATCGGCTGGGTGCTAGACCCCTCGTTACCCTTCACGATTGATGTGATCGACTTAAGCCGCACCGAGGACAATCCTGCCCCCTGAGTGGCGTACTTATGCGTTTTTCATGCGTTCCTCAGTAAGAGGTCTACACGACTCGCCCTCTAGGGCTATGAACGATAGCCTTGAGCACGTGCAAAGAGAGTGAGTGAATAATGTTGACGACGATGAAGCATAAAACTACCCTGGCATCCGCTGGGGTGCTGGTGGTAGTGTTGATAGCGGGGTTTACAATAGCGCTGGCCGGGCCGTTGGCTCAGGATGGCTTTTCCCGCTTCGAGAACAGCTGGCCCGCGACAGATTTTAGTCAAGCCAGCGTCGATGCCTCGGAGATTTTCTCCGGTGGCCCCCCCCCTGATGGAATTCCGCCTTACTACCCCGAGGGTTACACCTATCCTAATCAGGTGCCGAGCCCGCTTGAAGAAGGGGCCGCGCCTGCCTTCACGGTCAATTACACCGATTTTGAAACCACGGATACCTATCTGCCAGACGAGCAGCAGGTCATTTCGGTGGAAATCGACGGCGATGCGCGCGCCTATCCGTTGCTGCTGCTGAACAATCACGAAATTGCGAATACGGAGGTCGGCGGCATCCCCGTGGCCGTGACCTTCTGCCCGTTGTGCAATGCCTCCGTGGTGTTTGACCGCCGCATCGAAAACCGAACGCTGCATTTCGGCGTGAGCGGCCTGCTGCGCAATAGCGACCTCATCATGTGGGATCACGAAACGTTGACTTGGTGGCAGCAGTTCACGGGTGAGGCCATCGTTGGCACACTAACGGGTACCATGTTAGAAACCATTCCTTCGGTCGTCGTTAGCTATGGCGAATTCAAAGCACAACATCCCGATGGGCAAGTGCTGTTCAACGACCAACGCAACTATGACCCGAATCGCGTGTCGTACCAGGGCTATGATGTAACGGGGGATCCGTTCTTGTTCCGGGGCGAAGTTGATGATCGCTTGTTTGCCACGGAGCGTGTGCTGGGCTACTTTGGCAGCGAAGGGGCTATCGCCTATCCGCTTTCGACCCTGGCCGAAACGGTCGCCGTCAATGACATGATCGGCGCAGAGCCCGTCACGGTGCTCTGGCAACCCGGCTCGCGCTCGCTGTTCTCCGAAACCGAAACGGGTTCGGCGGCTTTGTTCGAGCGCACATTAGAAGACGGCACGGTGCTAACCTTCACGGTCGAAGATGAAACGACCATCGTGGATGAGCAAACTGGCAGCACCTGGAACGTCTTTGGCGCGGCGACTTCGGGCGAGCTAGAAGGCACCCAGCTAGAAAAGCTGACTGCGCATCCGCACTTCTGGTTTGCCTGGGCCGCGTTCCGCCCAGATACCTTGCTGTGGGAACCGGGCATGGTCGCCGATGAGGCTTGGGCCGAACAAGAATAAGGTTTTTCTTCTCACCACTTAAAGGGGCTGCCCAAAGGCCCCTTTTTGATTCTCAGTTCGCATAGATTAACGCAATTGACGGCGTGCGCCGGGCGTCATCAGCGGATCACCGGGCTCAGGATGCAATTCATTCAGGATGGAGCGCCCACCCTGGGCCGGGAAGGCCGTGATCTTGAATTGGCGCGCGCCGTCCGGCGGGGAATCAGGATTAATCGAAATGTAGAATAGTTGGCCTTGGTGCGCGCTCAAAAATTGACGCACCTCTGCGATGGTGCCTACGAATTGCGCTACAGCAGAGCTCGCGCGCGGGGGGTCGATGCGCGGGCCTTCGACGTAACGCGCATTGTGGCGGGGTTGCCCAGCCTCGTCCAGGGGCGCGTAAGCGCTCCAGCCCAGCGGATGCCGCAGCCAGGCGTAGACCTCGGCAAAGGTGTATTCGGTCGCGGCGAAAGTATCGCCCTGCTCGTATCCGCCGATATACTGGTTATTGGTGGAGGGCAAAGGCCGGATACGCAAACGCGGCACTGTGACGGTATAAGGCTGGGGCTGGCTGAAACGGGGGCTGGGGCCGCCGCCTTGGTCACGGCGGGCTGCGTTCGTATACGTTGCGAGCGTGCCTAGCAAGCGCCGCGCGCCGCTGATGTCGCGCGATGGATATTCGCGAACGTTCCAACCGGAAAGACAGGCCCCCACCACGGCATCATCCATCCGGTACACGTGTTGATCGAGCCAGATAATATCTTCGGCGTAATGCTTGGCGGGGTCAGCAAAACCGAATTGACCCCAGAGGGTGGATAGCGTCCGCCAGCCGTGCAGATTATCGCCAAACTGGGCTAGCCAGGGCTCAAACACCCGCCCCGCGCCCATGGCCCGGATAAATATCTGCACAGGTATGTTTTCTGCCGCGCAGTAGTCCCGCAGATAGCGGTAGCGCCCCACGAACTGCCCCGGCCCGCTGTAACCCTGCGGATAGGGAATCTCGTTGCGCAGATAATGCGGCGGGGCGTCCATAGCCGGGATGTTAGCCTGCGGCCCATAGGCGACATACGGCACTAGCGGGTAGAGTTCTTCCAAACCGATGAGCCCATGATAACGCGCGGCGGCTTCTAGCGCGGGACGATAGCGCGGCCAGGCATCCGGGGCGGGGGTTTCGGTGCGGAAGTTCCCCACACAGAGCCGCACATCGTAGCGTTCACTCGCCAATTGCAAGGCGCGGGCATCAAACATGGCAGTTTCCGCCGTCAGGGTTTCGATATACGCCGAGCAATGATAGGCCCAGCGGGCCGCCTGAAAATATGGCGCGCTATCTTCTAAAAAATGCTCGACCGCTTCATCAAGGCTATCCGCCGTTTCGAGATAATCTGCAACAGACGGCATATTCGGACGTTGAAAGGCATATGCCGGACCCGCGCCAACTTGTTCGTAGACCGCGTTCAGGTTCGAAACCGCGTTGAAGACCAGCACTGCCGCCGGGCGCGCAACCGCGATGTATTCCAGCAGCATACTATTGGTCAGGTCATCTTTATCCCCGATCTGAAAACCAAATTTCGTGGGCATACCCCACCTCCTGTGGTCAAGCGTATATCAAAACACTTTAACCTGGATTAGCATAGAATGCGAACGAGCGCTAAGATACAATGCAGAGCGTATGAATCAGCGTGATGATAGTTAAAACGCTAGGAGCCTTATGCCCGCACACGTTCCCCATATTTTGGTTGTGGATGACGACTGGATGAATCGCGAGGTCATCGAAGCGCATTTGCAAACCCGCGATTATCGCGTGACGACAACCCATAATGGCACGACCGCCTTAAAGTTGGCCGCCGAAGACCCGCCGGATTTAATCATGCTGGATATTCTGCTGCCGGACATGAGCGGTTATGAAGTCTGTGCACGTTTTAAGGCCAACGAAACTACAAGATTTGTGCCAGTGGTGATGGTCACGGCGCTCGAATCGGATGACGATCGGCTGAAAGCCATTCAGGCTGGCGCAGATGATTTCGTTACAAAACCGTTCAACACGCTGCTGATGCTGACGCGCGTGCGGTCTTTGCTGCGCCTGAAGCGCCTGAATGACGAACTCCAACAGCGCACCGAGCTTTTGCAACAAGTTTTGAATCGCTATGTGGATAAAGACCTGGCCGAGGTCATTTTGCTCGACCCAGATCGGTACCTGAAGCTCGGCGGCGAAACCCGCCGTGTGACCATTGTCTTTGCGGATATCAGCGGCTTTACGACCTTTGCCGAGCAAAACAGCGCGCAGGAGGTGGTGCGCGTGCTCAATGCGTTGTTCTCGCCTCTGACGGCGCTCGTCTACCAACATCATGGCACATTTGATAAATACGTTGGCGATGAAATTATGGCTTTTTTCGGCGCCCCCGTGGCCACCGGTGATGATACGCTCAATGCGGTCATGATGGCCTATAAGATGCGAGACGCCTTTCGCGAAGCCTGCGCTCAACTGGGCGATCAGGTCGCGCAATTGACCCTAGAGATCGGCTTGCATACGGGGGATGCGGTCGTGGGTAACGTTGGGTCAGAGCAAAAGATGAACTATACCGTGATCGGCGATGCGGTCAATACGGCTCACCGTTTACAAGAAATCGCGCATGGTGGGCAAATTATCCTCAGCGAGGCGACCTACGCAGAAGTGGCGTCCATGGTCGAGGTTCGCCAATTGCCGCCGCAGACGCTGCCGGGCAAACGCAACCCCATGACGCTGTATGAACTGACGAGCGTCAGAAACGTAGGGGATTCGCCGGGTGAATTTTTGCCCTGAGCCATTACCATAAGACCATGGTTTCCCGCTATCATTCGCCAGGGCCGCCCGCCCCGCTGGTCATCATCAGTGGCATTTCTATCGTGATGCTGTGTGTCATTATTTGGACGCTCTCGTTCACAGTGCTCGATGCCGAATCGCGCGAGGTAGCCCAAAACAACGCGACCCAGGCCGTCTTCGCGACCCGCACCGAAAGCGCCGCCGCCTTCGCGCAATGGCCGACGCCCACCCCCGCGCCAGTCTGCGAATTTTTCAGCGTGTGGTCCGAACGCGCCGTGATGCGCATCTGCCCAGACACCGCGTGTCAATCGCGCCAACTGGTCTACTATGGGCAAGAGGTGTGTAGCTATGGGCGCGCGGAGGCCAGCAGCGAATTCCCGACCGGGCAAGATTGGCATATCATCGACCTAAATTATCAGAGCGCCTTTCGCGACCTGGTGTATATGCACCACAGTATTTTGGTGCCCTCGCGCCCGACGCCGCGCCCTTCGGCCACGTATACCCCTCTGCCGACGATCACGCGCACGCCAGCGCCACCGAGCAGCACGCCGACGCTCACGCCGCCTATGACATCCACCCCGGCGCCGACGCTTGCCTTCCCGACTTTTGATCCCGAATCAGGTGGCGCGGAGTTATCATCGCCGCCGCCTAACTTACCCTTGCCTGGCCTCACACCGACATCTGCACGACCGTCGTTCTAGTCATTTAGCGCCGAAACGCTTAAACTGGATAGACGCTGGCCAGAATTGCCGGAGGATATGTGCGGCATGTTGAATTCATTTGCTTGGATTGTGGGTCTTGTGGTGACCACGCTCATGATTTTCGTTTTCACTTCGTTGGGCCTGGGATGGATGCTGGTGCGGCGGCGTCCGCCAGACCCGCCCGATGATCCGGGGCGTTATGGTGTTGACTACGAGACGGTCAAGTTTACCAGCCGCTATAAGGTCACGCTGCATGGCTGGTGGATACCCGCATCGGAGCCACGCGGGACGCTCATTGTTTGCCATGGCCAAAATGGCAGTATGGCGGGCGACTTGCCGCTGGCCATGGCCTTGCAGGCGCGCGGCTATAACATCCTGATGTACGATCAGCGCGCGCATGGTGAGTCCCAAGGGGATTATTTAACGTATGGCGTTTTTGAAAAAGAAGATTTGTTAGGCGCCATTGATTATCTGCAAGCCGAAAAAAACGTGGGCAAGGTCGCCGTCTTGGGCTTGAGTATGGGCGCTAGTGTGGCCGTCATCGCCGCTTCGCTAACTCATCAGATTTCGGCTCTGGTGGTGGATGGTATATATGATCGGTTCGTGTTGGCTTTTAGGGCCACTATCCGGCAGATTTTGCCCTTACCGATTTTGCCGATGGTACTAGCTGAAATGGGCGTCCTTGGCGCATCGATTATCACCAACACGCGCATGTTTCAGGTGAGCCCCTTCTTGTGGATGCGCCATATTCGGAACGTGCCAGTTTTGTTCATCCATTGCGAAAACGACCATATTGTCTCG
>DAOTVD010000014.1:0-4835 GCA_034437075.1 Anaerolineae bacterium | reverse complement strand
CGTGTTTAGCTTACATCTGGATGATTTATCTAGGGCAGATTGCCTTGCTTCCCACATGGCGCAAGCGCATACATCGCCTAGACCGATGTGACTTGAGTTTGTTCCAACTGGGGCTGGCTTTGCTGGACGACCTTTTCAATTTGAACCATCCTATCCCCGTCGCTTTTCAGCCTTGGAAGATGGACAAGTTAAATTGTGTAGGGTAGTGAATTTGCGTTCTCCATAAGTTCGATACACAACTACAGACCCAATCAATTGAATATCTGATGTGGCACGTTAAAATAATCACAAGATAGCATTAGATCGTTTCATCAGGTAGTGTATGCTCACGTCTATAGCGCGTCCATTCCAGACGGGGTCTGCGCAAGCGGAGGTATCTGGTCGCTTGATTCTGGCCATGCTCAACCACCCCGAGCAAGTCCAAATGACGACTATTTTGCCCGGTTTGACCCCCAACATCTTTCAGGCGCATGAATGGTACAAGTTTCAGAGCTTTTTGGATATTCTGCGGCATCTTTCCGATACCCTGGGCAGCGGTGCTATTTCGTATTTCGTGGCGAGTGGGCGCGCCTGTGCCGCGCACATTGGCCCCCTGGCCAGCCCGGCTTCCCCGGAGGCCCTCATAGAGCGTTTGCCGCGCCTATATGGCTTGACGGTGCGCCATGCGCCCGTGGGCGAAGGGATTATGGTGGCGCGCCAGACCGCACAGGATTATCATATCTATGATAATACGCCCTGGCCGGATGCCGCTATGTATGGCTTTTTGTGGGGGCTGATACAACACACCACCGCCGAGTCGTTCATCGTGGAGCGCCAACAGCCCGCTGACGATAGCTTAGGCAGTCTGTATCACGTCCGGTGGGGCCATGATTGAGTCTGACCAGAGGAACCATGCCTGAACCCCAATATTATGACGATAAGCTCGGCCACCGCCGTTATAGCCTGGCGAGCTTGCGCGAGAAGGTCGAAGCCCAGTTTCGCGAAGAAACCGAAGGCCGCCCCGACATCCTGAACGAACTCGATACGCGCCCCAAACGGATGGCGGAAATCGGCACCGTGGCCGATTATGTGCTAGCCCAGGAACATGTTCAGTTGCCGCAAGACGCCCGCCGCCAGATGATCGCCCAGGCCGTCGCGAATCTCTTTTACTTCGGCGCTCTGGATACCTATTTGCTAGACCCCGACATCACCGAAGTGACCATCGAAGGCTACTACCAGGTTTCCATCCGGCGCGGGTTTGCCCCCTTAGAGCGTGTCGAATCGCCTTTCGATAATCAGGTGCATTTAGAACGCGACCTGCACGCCGTGCTGGCCACGAATGGCACGCTCATCACCGCTAGCCATCCGTTTATCGAAGTCGGATTGACGCTGCACGACCGCCCCGTGCGCGCTAGCCTGATTACACCGCCCGTCAGCCCCATGTATAGCGTGCAATTGCGCCTCCATCCCGTGATGCCTTTTGGCCTGGATGATCTGGTGCCGAATTTACTGCCAGAGCCTGGCGCTAGCCTGCTACGTCAGATCATGGGCGCGGGGCGTGGGCTGATGGTGACGGGTGAAGCGGGTTCGGCCAAGACGACCCTCATAAATGCGCTATTGGCAGAATTGCCAAACCCCACCGACGCGCTGCTCATCGAACGGGCTGCCGAAATGCGCCCCCCAGGGGGCTTGGCGCGCCGGGCCGGCGTGCCGCCTTTGGTGACCGACCCCGAAGGCGCGGTGCCCTTCGGGGCGCAGATTGCCGAAGCGCTGGCCGGGGATATGCCATATTGGCTGGTCTTGGATGAAATACGCGGTGATGACGAAGGCACGCCATTAGGCGATGCTCTGCTTAGCGATAAGATCGGCGCGATGCTGGCGGCCTTCCGAGGCACCAGCAACCCGGCCCGCTTGCGCAGTGGCTTCGGCATGGCGCTCTTGAAGGGCAACGTTCATTTAAGCCCCGCGCAAATCGACACGGCCCTGCGCCAAAAATTACCCTATTTGGCGGTGCTGCAACGCGGCAAAACTGGGCCGCATCTGGCGCTCATCGCCCGGTGGGAAGGGACGCAACTGGTGCCGTTGCTCACTTGGGAAGGTGGGAATTTGCCCTGCCAGATCACCGACGCGCCGCGCGGATTGTAAATTAATCGGCGGGGGCTTGCTCGGCCTGCCAGCGATTGGTCACCCACCCGCCGACAATATGCGTCATCAGTTCGACCTCCACGAGGAATGAGTCGTGCCCAAAATGGGATTCGACGTGATGATGCTCCACCGGACGCCCGAGTTCGGCCAGGGTTTGCACGGTGTCGAGCGCCTGGCCCAGCGTATACAGCCAGTCCGAGCTAAAGCTCATCACCAAAAAATGGCACTGTGTCCGCTTGAGCGCTTCGCGCAAGCTGCCATAATCCGCCCCAATATCGAATAGATCGAGCGCTTTGGTGATGTACAAATAGCTATTGGCGTCAAAACGATTGACGAATTTTTCACCCTGGTAGCGCAGATAGCTTTCTACGGCAAAATCGGGCGAGTCAAAGCTGGATACGCGCTTGGATTCATCTTGCCAGTTGCGCCCAAATTTATCTTGCATGGAGCGATCCGACATATAGGTGATATGCGCGACCATACGCGCCACCGAGAGCCCCGCCACGGGCAGCGGATGCCCCCGGCGGTAATAGTTGCCCTCGTTCCAATGCGGGTCCGCATAAATGGCCTGGCGCCCGACCTCATTAAACGCGATCTGCTGGGCAGATGAGCAAGCCGTCGTGGCCAACAAGATGCAATTGCGCACGCGCTCGGGGTAGGCCACCGCCCATTGTAGGGCTTGCATCCCGCCCATGCTGCCGCCAACCACCGCGAAAAGCTGCTCAATACCCAGGTAATCGAGCAAATGACGCTGGGCCGCGACCATATCGGCAATGGTGATGATCGGAAAGCGCAGGGCGTAGGGTTGGCCATCTGGGGCGCGAGTGCTGGGGCCGGTGCTGCCCTGGCACCCGCCAATGACATTTGAGCAAATGACGAAAAAATGGTTGGTGTCGAACATTTTGCCCGGCCCCACGGCGCTATCCCACCAACCGGGTTTTTCATCCGGGTTATTCAGTTGATGGTAGCCCGCCACATGGGCATCGCCGCTGAGCGCATGGCAGATCAAAATAACGTTTGAACGCGCCGCGTTCAGTTGGCCGTAAGTCTCGTACGCAATTTGGAACGCTTCGAGCGCCTCGCCCCCCGTCAAGATGAGCGGGAAATCAAAGGTGGCGTATTGGCGCTGAACCAGCCCCACCGAGCGGGCACGGTCGAAGAAGGGATTGGCTCGTGCGCTTACCATAACTCCGGCATTTCGATGGGCTCGGGTTGGGGACGGCACAAGCCGCACCACACCGCGCCCGCCACGGCGATAACCTTGACCGTGTTATCTTTGCCCGTGAAGCCGGTCATGAAAAACGGGAGGCTCTGGGCGTATTCCTCCGCAATGAAGCGCCCGCAAAATTGGCAGGCCGCGAACACGTCTTCGCTATCGGAAATCCAGCAGGGCATGCGGGAAGCTCCTAATATATATCGGGCATTTCGATGGGTTCGGGCTGCGGGCGGCACACACCACACCAGATGGCATCCGCCACGAACAGCGCCTTGGGTACATCGGCCTTGCCGACGTAAATCGCCATGAAGTAGGGATGTTTGGTGGCGGCCTCTTTAGAAACTCCGCGCCCGCAAAAGCGGCATATTGCATGGGCAGGGTTGCCCGTAATGACGCATTTCATGGTATTTTCGGCCTTTTCGGCACAGGGCCTGAACTGTCAACAGACAGGGAACGCCCCGGTTCTGGTGAACGGGGCGCAGGATGCTTAGGTGATGTCCTTTAGCGTGAGCCCTTGCTCTTCCAGATAGGGCATCAGACCTTTTTTGTCGATATTCTTGATCGCGCGCGTCGAAACCCGGACTCTGACGAACTTGTTCAGTTCGGGTACCCAGATTTTGCGTGGCTGGATATTGGGGTATTGTTTACGCTTCACTTTCTTCTGCGAATGCGAAACGTGGTTGGCGGCGTTCGGGCGCTTGCCCGTCAGCTTACATACACGGGACATGGTCGCTTCCTCCGGTATTCATCTTGTATGGGTCTTCGTTATCACACACCGAGCACATCTGCCCCGGTTGGGATATTGTTTGGGTATGTGTATTCCGTTCAACAGGCGACTCATTATATCGGATCGTCTGCCAAGATTAAAGCATCAAAACGGGGCGGCGCAGGGCGCGTCATTGCTGGTTTTCTTCCTGATACCCGTTGGCATCGGTCGCTTTGCGTTTGGTCTCGATGTCGATAATGGCGCGCAACTGCGCCGCCAGCGGCACCGCATCGGTAAACCGCCTGCCGTATTCGATATTGAACACATAATCAAATCACTTATGGACAGTTCAAAACAAACACAAATGTTTTTTCTGCCAAAACCGAGGGCTTAAGCCCTCGGTTTTATACGGATTTGTTTTGCGTTCTCCATTAGGCTTTTCCAAGTATTTAACTATGCCGCTTGCTTTTGTCGAAAAGGATACCGTCTTGATTTTACCCCCCACGCGCTCCCCCCGAATTTGGGGGGAGCACTTACTCGTGCGCAGAATAGCCCCTCCCTGAATTCGGGGAGGGGTTGGGGAGGGGTAATTATTTTTCTGGAACAGCCTTAGACGTACCGCTCGCGGATACGTGCGCTGGCATAGTCCAAAATCGTCACCACGATGGCGATCATCCACACCGCGATGCCCACCGCGTCATAATCGCCCAGGCGAATCCACTGCACCAGGATCGTCCCGATACCGCCACCGCCTACCGCGCCGATGATGGTGGACATCCGCACGTTGAT
>DAOTVD010000013.1:0-40242 GCA_034437075.1 Anaerolineae bacterium | reverse complement strand
TTTATCGATTGGCAGCGTGTTTCAGTTCATCGGCTTTTTGACCTACATGGGGCTGTTTATATGGGGCTTTGTAGGGTTGGCCTCGCTGGCGCAGATGCTCGGCGGGCGCTTGTTGGCGGGCGCGGGCCTGGCGGAAAACCCCAGCGCGGAGATGTTGACCGGGGCACTGGTGCTGACATTGGCCATCGCGTTCCCGGTGCTCGGTTGGTTGGTGGCGCTGCCCTTTGCGCTGATTATCGGCATGGGCGGCACCATTTTGGGCACGCTGCAACGCTTGCGCGTCGCCTGGCGTCCGGCGCCATCCGCCACGCCCGCCCCTGAGATGATGGCAGGCTAACCCATGGGCACCCTCTCTCGACGGGCTTGGCTGGGCGGTGTCCTGGCGCTGGGGGCGGCGGGTTGCTCGCAGATCATCGACCGTGCGGCGCAGCCCGATTTGCCCAATCGGCTTAATCCGCCCGCCGGGCAAGCCGTTGACCCCGCTGCGCATTTGCTCAACCGTGCGGCCTTTGGGCCGCGCCCTGGGGATGTGCGCGCGGTGGCAACACAAGGCGTCGATGCCTGGTTAGCCGAGCAACTCAACTATACCAGCCTGGATGATACCGCGCTGGATTGGCGTTTGCGGCGCTACGATAGCTTGCGCTTAAACCCGTCGGATGTGCTCGGCTTTAACGGCCCGGTCAATCGGCGCTATGTGCGGGATGAATTGGCCGCCGCGACTTTGGTGCGCGCGATTTATTCGCAGCGCCAACTCTATGAGCGCATGGTCGGCTTTTGGAGCGATCATTTCAGCGTGTTTCATTTTAAGGGCGAGGTCAGCTTGCTGAAAACGGTCGAAGACCGCGAAGTGATCCGCCCGTATGCGTTGTCCTCGTTCGGTGGGCTTTTGCGCGCGTCAGCACACAGCCCCGCGATGCTCGTTTACCTGGACAATATCTTGAATCATCGTGACCGCCCCAACGAGAACTACGCGCGCGAGATCATGGAATTGCATACGCTGGGCGTGGATGGTGGTTATACGGAAGAAGACATCCGCGAGGTCGCGCGCTGCTTCACGGGTTGATCGGTGGGTGAGGATGGACGTTTCGTCTTTATCCCCGAATGGCACGACGCGGGCGAAAAGCGCGTCCTGGGCCAGATCATCCCGGCGGGGGGCGGCAAATCGGATGGCGACCGCGTGCTGGATATTCTGCTGGGGCATTCGAGCACCGCGCGCTTCGTCTGCACGAAATTAGCGCGCCATTTCGTGGCCGATGATCCGCCCGCCGCGCTAGTGGATGATCTAGTGCGCGTGTGGGAAAGCCACTCGCCAAGTGAGCGCGGTGATGTCGGGCCGATTCGTCCCCTTTTACGCGCGTTATTTACGCATGAAGCGTTCTGGAATGCGCCGCCCAAACTGCGGCGGCCTTTCGAGTTGTTGATCGCAATTTTGCGGATTGGCCATGCGCGCTATGACGGTGATCCTGGCCTGGTGGATTTGCTCGACCGCATGGGGCATCGCCCCTTTGGCTGGTCCACGCCAGATGGTTATCCCGACATCGCGCGCGCGTGGACTGGCGACCTGCTCGAACGCTGGAATCTGGCCCTAGACGCGGCCCACAATCGCCTGCCGGGCGTGGCGCTGAATGCCTGGGATGACATCGCCGAGGCGGGCAACGCTACATCAGATACCGCGCGCCTGATCTTCTTCGCGCGCTTGTTTTATAACCGCGAGGCCAGCCCCGAGGAAATCGCCCCGGCGGCGGATGTTGACGACGCACGCGATCAACTCGCGCTCTTGCTGGCCGGGCCAGCTTTTCAATGGAAATAGTGAAACCGTTAGAACGTCAGGAAAAGAGGAATCTATCATGAATCGTCGTGACTTTTTGAAAGCCATCACCGCCGGGGGAGCTAGCTTGGCCTTGCAAAGCCTATGGATGCCCTGGTTGCCGCGCCTGGCATTCGCCCAAAACGGGGTTCAGGGGGATGTCATCGTCTGTATCTTTTTGCGCGGCGGGGCCGATGGCCTGAATATCATCGTGCCGCACGGTGACGAGAATTATTACGCCGCGCGTCCGACATTGGCTATTTCCCAACCGGATCGTGCGGCGGCAGATCGGGGGCTGATGCTGGATGATTTCTTCAGCCTGAACCCGGATATGGCCGCGCTGCACGAACTGCTCACCACGGGGCGCTTGAAAGCCGTGCACGCGGTCGGCGCGCCACATGTCTCGCGCAGTCACTTCGAGGCCATGGATTTGCTCGAACGCGGCACAGATGGCGAAAGCGGGGTTAATTCGGGTTGGTTAGGGCGCTATCTGAACGCGACCAGCAGCACGGCGGATACGCCTCTGCGCGCGATTGGCTGGGGCGACCGCCTGCCGACGAGCTTGCGCGGTTATGTTGGCGCAAATGCCTTTAACAGCATCACGGAATATCATTTGCATGGCGACCAACGCGAAACAGATGCCATGCTCGCGCGCTTGGCCAGGATGTATGAAAACGCGGACGAACCGCTAGAGCAGGGCGCAGCGGCAACCTTGCAAACGCTCGGTATTGTCCAGCAGGTGGATGTCGATAATTATCGCCCGGCCCACGGCGCCGAATATGCCGAAACGGATTTCGGGCGCGCTTTACGCCAGACCGCCGCGCTCATCAAAGCGGATACGGGGCTCGAAGTTGCCTGTATTGACCTAGGCAATTTTGACACGCACATTACCCAGGGCGTGACCGTGCATCAGGGCGCGGGGATTTTCCCCGGTTTGGTGACCGAGTTGGCCGATAATTTGCGCGCCTTCCATGATGATATGCAAGATTATCTGGGCCGCGTCAGCGTGGTCGTGATGTCGGAATTTGGGCGGCGGGTGCAAGAAAACGGCGCGGGCGGCACCGACCACGGGCATGGGGGCATCATGTTGCTAATGGGCGATCATCTGGCGCCGGGGGCCGTGCATGCCGAATGGCCCGGCCTGAATAGCGATTTTCTGGAGGATGGCGATTTAGAAATCACGACCGATTACCGCGATGTGCTGGGCGAGATTTTGCTAGCACGCACGCCATTGGCGGACTTGCGCGCAGTTTTCCCCGATCACACCTATCAGCGTGCCGGGGTTTTGCGCTAGGGCTAAAGGCTGATCGCGCAGCAGCGCGAAAGCTGTATTCATTCTGGTCGTTCTGTCGTGTACGATATGATGAGCTAATACGCAGAATCCAACCAGAAAAGGCTTTTATTGTCCACGAAAATTAGCTTTATAGGCCCCTGGGCGCGGGGAACCCTGGCGCCAGAACCAGAAAATGAAACCATGATGACCCGACTGGCACAGGGGTTGCATCACCACGATTGGCCAGTGACATTCGACCTCGCGCCGGATGACATCGCTATTATCGTGCTGGGTGAGTCTGATGATAACCTTGTGGCTTATGCTCAGCATGACATCCTGCACTATGTGCGCCAGCGCAATCCCGCCGCGTTGGTGGTGCTGCGGATTGGCGAGGCTATCCCCCATGAGCGGCGCGTGCATCAGGCCGCAGCGGGGGCGGATGTCGTCGTGTTTGACTCCCAAGCATTGCACGATCACTATACCGCCCAGGGGTTACAGCACGCTGACCTGCGCATTATTCCCTTACCGCCAGATGACGGTGATATAACCGCCTGGGTTGCGGCCTATCACAGCCTGTTCCAGGCGCTTGTGAGCGCCCGCGAAACGGTCATCGCGCGGCGTGAATGGCCCGCGTTGCTGTCCGTGGCGGGTGATGAGCCGGGGCGTTGGCTGCGCGATCTGCGCGATCCCTTGCTGGACTATCTAAGCAGCTTACGCCGTGATACCACCATCGGCAACTATCGAATGACTGTGCCGCGTCCCGATGCGTTTGGCGCGTCAATTGCGTTGCCCTTTAGTACTTGGGCGCTGAAAGTCCGCTATATGCTGAATGACGACCCCTCGCCGCCTAACCTGGCGGTCTGGGTGCAATATATTCAGAGTTTTCAGGTGCTGGGGAATCCTGGCAGATTTCATCGGGGCGAGAATGCGTTCATCGACCCGCGCTTGCTGGAAGGCATTTTGCGCCAAATGCCGCGCGCGGAGCGCTTGCGCGCTCGGGTGGTTCCTCAGCCCGGCCTGACGCGCCTCAGCCAGATTCTCAGCGCCGAGACTAAGCAGGCTATCGCGACCCTGGCCCAATACGAACGGCGCAGCTTGCAGCCTTACAAAGGCTTTCCTGGGACGCCGCGCCAGATGGGGCGTTACTTGAATGCGTTGGATTGGTCGCGACCTTGGATGGCGGGCGCGCACGTGGCGACCCTGGCGGTCTTTTTACAGCTCGAAGCGCCGCGCTTTTTAGATGCTGCGGCTATCGCGGCCTTACGACAGCACCTCATTACCTTCATTGAACAGCTAGTGGACTCCGCTAGTGGCGCATATTTCCAGCACGAACAGCCGCCTTATGGAGAAACGGTCAACGGCGCGATGAAAATCCTCACAGCGCTCGATTGGCTAGATGTCCCCGTGCATTATCCCGAACGGCTGATTGATATGGTATTGGCGGATAAACCCGCCGCCGAGGGGTGCCATCTGGTGGACGCGGTGTATGTGTTGTATCGCTGTACACAACACACCAGCTATCGCAAAGACGACATCGTGGCCTATGCGCGTGATCTCGTAGAGATGATGGTCGCCCATTTTAACCCCCTCGATGGCGGATTCAGCTATTACAGCACGCCCCATGAACGCAAGGTGCACAATATCCGCGTGGCGTTTGCCCATGGGGCGAGTGATCTACATGGCACAGTGCTCCTGACTTGGGCTGCCGCTATGCTGCTGCATATGTTGGATGTCTCCCACGATTGGCGGATCATCAAACCATAAATCATGGGCATGCCTAAAATAGCGTGGCAAGCCCGCCTTTCAGCTTTTTAGCCATCAGCAGCGCCGGGCGGTTTGCCGCCAACCGTTCGGGCAGTTCGAGCATAGGGCGGTAACCTTGCTGAAAGAAGAAGCGCCGCGTCTTGGCATAGTGCTTGTCGTCTTGCTCGGGCGTAGGCAAAAAGACATGCACATATTCAACCTCATGGCGGTGTAGGTCCTTTTCCAGATAGCGCAGCAACGCCCGCCCAATGCCGACGCTCTGCGCGTCGGGCTGCACGCCCAATAGTATGATCTCGGCAGCATAGGTGTTGTGCCGCTTAAAGCTCAAAAAACCATATAAGTTGCCTTGCACATGCGCCAAAAGGGTTGGGGTAGCGTCAATATCCGCTGGGGTAGCGCACAGGAGCGCGCCTGCGCCAAACCAAGCGGGCAGACGATCCAAAATAGGCGCGCAGAGGGTGCCACGTTCCAGGGCGGGCGCGTCGACATCAATCGTATGATGAAAGCTCATGGCGTTGTCCGTTGATACACAACTGCTTGACTATCGTGCAAGGATACCATCTGGGTTGCATCTTCGGCGCCGAGCACATGTGGCGCGGCCAGGGCGAGTTCCCAACCGTGGGCGGTTAAGCCGGGGATGGGCAGCATGATGGGCGCGATAGTCGCCGGGCGACCTTCCATATTGGCGATAAACAGCAATTCTTCGCGTTCATCCGGCGAGCGCCGAACGCCGAAAAATACCACGCGGCCTTCGGTTGGGTAGAGATAATTAAAATATTCGCCCTCGCCCAGATTATGCATCAGCCAGGGGCGCGCTAGGCGAAATTCGCGCACTTGGCGATTAAAGAGTGCCTGGATAGGGTCTTGCCGATCTTTATAATGCGAGACATTGCAATAAGCGTGCACATCTTCCATCCAGCGCAAAGAATAATCTTTGAGCTGGCGCTCTGTCCATTTGCCGCCGGGCAGTTCAGGATCGGTCGCGTTGAGCAGCGCCACCACAGATTTTACATCGTAGCTCGTAATCTGTACGGCATGATCCATACTGTGCATAAAGCGGCGCAGTTCTTCCAGATTATCAAACCCCATTTTCTTGAGTTGCTGAAAGGCGTGCTTTTGCTGAAAGCGTTCTTCATCAATGGCCCAATCGGTGAAGCGCGCTTCTTCGGCCACAACCTTCACCCCATAGCGTTCGTCCGTATTGCGCATAAAGCCCCAGGGGCTACGCATCGCGGCATTTAGAAAGTCCATAGGCACGCCGGGCAACATACAGTAATCCAGCATTTTGGCGGCGGGGTTGTCGTAGCCTTTTTTGAAGATTTCGGGCAGCGTATCGCCCAAATACGTATTTACGCGCGACTTTAGCGGAAGTTGCGTGCCGCGCCGCAGGGTGTCATGGTTGGCGCAACCGGTGATCCACTTTTCGCCGACTTCGGAAATCTCGCGCAAGCGCCACCATTTGCTAATCCAGAACGTGAAAATGAACGGCGTATTATGCGCAAAGGTCAGCGGCCCCCATTGCCAGACGTTGGGCATCTGGCGCGTCACTTCGCGATAGCTAGAGGCCAGTTCCCAATCTTCGCGGGGCCAGGGCCGCCCATCTTCAAAGATCATCCAGGGGCGGTATTGCACGCCCGCGACCTCTTGCACAATGTCGTTCATCTCGCGCAAATAGTCGTCATCGTGGATCATTTGCCATTTGCCAGGGTCCCACCATTTGAAGTCCTGCGCGCCATCTACGCGGATGCCATCCGCGCCGTAATCGTGCTTGCGGCGCTGCATTTCCAGCAGAATGGCGCGCGTCACCGGATGCAGATAGTTCATGTTTTGCCCGTACATATTCGGCCCGGCCAGGTAATATTTGTTCAGCAAGCCTAGCGCTTGATTATCCGTGTGGCCGTAGACAATATCGAACATGGCTTTAATGGGCTTGTTGGGGAAGTTGTGCAGCGTCGCAATGAAATCGACCAATTCATCGGGGCGTTTGCTCTCTAGCACGGCAGGATTCGGCGCGGGTGATGCCGAGATCATCACGTCATAGCCCCAGTTGATGATGTCGTGGGCGCGTAACTGCACGGTGAGCGACTCGTCGTTTTCTTCGATAGTCTCCCAGAAATATGGCCCGGCTTCGTGCTCGATGGGTGGTTCGATGGGCATCAGTTGCACGGCTTCGTAAGCGATATAATGTTCTTCGTCGGGCGTCAGAGACTTTCCCTTGCGGATTTTCTGCGCGATGGCCTCGTAGATGCGCGTGAGCCCGGCCAGGGTGCCTTCTGGCGAGGCAGTGCCAACGTGAATCTGCAAAATATTGCGCGGCGGCCCAATGCGCGGGATGCCATCTTCGTGCTGGTGCTTCGGCTCGGGGTCAATATCCAGATTCTGATAATGATCGCGGTCGGGGCGTTGCGCGTGCATGGTTTCCAGGTCATACAGTTCGGCGGGCGCGCGCACGCCATAAGGAATCGAATAGGCAAGATGATCGTGGGCCGTACCCCATGCGCCGTTGGCGTCCTGATAGCGTAACCAGTAAAAATCGCCGACTTGCGCGCGCGTGCCGGGTTGCAAGCCCGCAATCACGCCCCAGGCAAATTCGCCATCCAGCACTAGCTTTACGCGCTGGCGCGTAAACGTCGCTTGATGATCGTCGGCGGTAAGGTCTAGGTCAGCGGGCGGGATGAGAATTTCCAGGTAAATTTGCTCGGCGGGTACGGCGTCCTCGATGAGATGTGGTATCCAGAAACCGAAGGTCGTGCCCTCGGGGCTGTAATGTGCGCCTAAGCGCCGTACAATAGATCGTTGGGCTTCGAATGGATTTTCGGCCTCTGCCAGGATGGTATGCGCCCAGGACACTAATTCTTGGGTGGGGTCTTCTAGTAGATGAATATCACGGCCATCGGACATATGCACTCCTTGTTCTCTGGTTTTGGCTGGGTGATGTCTGGTGCGATGATGTCGCATCTTGCCCCACAATGTTAACATACTCGCGGTGCTGGGCCGCAAATACGCAAATTGTGTCTATCGGCTATCCTGCATAGCGTCTACAATGGCAAAATTAATTTAACCCGTCAAGTGGAGGAAAGCTAGTGAGTGATAAAGTCCGTGTGGCCATCATCGGGGTTGGCAACTGCGCCAATTCGCTGATTCAGGGCGTCGAATATTACAAAAATGCCCAACCTGGCGAAGACATCCCCGGCCTGATGCATGTTGATTTTGGCGGCTATCATATCCGCGATATTGAGTTTAGCGTCGGGATCGACATCGACGCGACCAAAGTCGGCAAAGACATGTCGGAAGCGATGTGGGCCGGACAAAACAACACCTACAAATTCGCCGAGGTCGCCCATCTGGGCGTGCCCGTCGTGCGCGGTATGACGCATGATGGCCTGGGCAAGTATTTGCAGCAGAAGATCGAAAAGGCCCCTGGCCCGACGGATAACATTGTTGAGGTGCTCAAAGAAACCAAGACGGATGTCGTCGTGAACTATTTGCCTGTGGGCAGCGAGCAAGCCACGAAATGGTATATCGAACAGGTC
This sequence comes from Anaerolineae bacterium, assembly GCA_034437075.1. Taxonomy (GTDB): domain Bacteria; phylum Chloroflexota; class Anaerolineae; order Aggregatilineales; family J027; genus DAOTVD01. The sequence continues at coordinate 31,865 of DAOTVD010000013.1, read as the reverse complement.
TTGAATGCAGGCTGCGCGTTCGTGAATGCGATTCCGGTGTTCATCGCGCGTGAACCGTATTGGCAGAATCGCTTTGCTGAAAAAGGATTGCCCCTTATCGGTGACGACATTAAAAGCCAAGTCGGCGCGACGATTGTGCACCGCAATCTGGTGAACCTGTTCAAGGATCGGGGCGTGCGCCTGGAACGTACCAGCCAATTAAACGTCGGCGGCAATATGGATTTTTATAATATGCTGGAACGCGAACGGCTGGAAAGCAAGAAGATCAGCAAGACGAACAGTGTCGCTAGCCAGTTGCCCTACGACATTAACCCCGATGACATTTACATTGGCCCCAGCGATTATGTGCCGTGGCTGACGGATCGCAAATGGGCACACATCCGCTTGGAAGGGCGCTCGTTTGGGGATGTGCCGCTCAATATTGAACTTAAGCTCGAAGTCTGGGATAGCCCTAACAGCGCGGGCGTGATTATCGATGCCGTGCGCGCGGCCAAAATCGCGCTGGATCGTGGCCTGAGTGGCACGATTGAAGCCCCATCTAGCTACTTCATGAAATCGCCGCCTGTGCAACATGCGGACGACATCGCGCATAATCTGGTGGAGCAGTTTATCGCCGGGCAGTTTAACGGGGTTGTGAAGCCCGCGCCCGGTACTGAGCTCTATGATACACCGAGCGTCCCGGGTAGCGATTAGGCCCACACAGACGACAATCTACGTCTTTAACGGTAGCGCAAAGCTACCGTTTTTTGTTCTAAAAACGCAATCTGGTAATTTTTGCAGGAGCAAATTGCGCGGTTTTTGGCCAATATGAGACAGTTTTGACTCTTTTAGGGCTGAATGTTAGTTTGGCCAGAAGGTTATTCTAGTTTTTTAAGGGTCAAAAAGGGCCAAAATTTCGGGCACAGCAAAAGGAATTACCGTGCGTAAAAGAAAACGGGCCATCTAGTCAGGATGGCCCTTGCGGCGAGTCGGTAAATTTTTGATACTCTGAATACGCGAATTGCTAGCCTGGTCTACCGCTGACGTGTCGATTGCGGATCGAAGGCGTCCCGTAGGCCATCTCCAATCAAGTACAGGGAGAGCACCGTAAACACGATCATCAAACCAGGGAAGATCGACAGGAATGGTGCAACCCGGAAGCTCGATTGAGCAAACGTGAGCATGTTGCCCCAACTCGGTGTAGGGGGTCTCACACCCAAGCCAATGAAGCTGAGAGCGGCTTCTACCAAGATGAGCGTACCGATTTCTAGGGCAAGTGCAATGATGAACACCGAGAAGACGTTCGGTAGGATATGCACGAACATCAACCGTACAGGGCGCGCGCCGATGGCCGTAGCACTAAGCACATATTCGCGCGCGCGTTGCGAAATCGTTTCTCCCCGGACCAGGCGCATGGTGCCAGACCAAGAGATCAACACTAGTGAAAATATTAACACCGTAATGGATGGTCGCGCTACGGCTGAAATCAAGATCAGCAAGACCAAAGACGGAATTGAGTTCAGCGTCGTGATGAACCACATGATCAGATCATCAATGACCCCAAACTGGCCGCCCTGGTAAAAGCCCGCGATAAGCCCGACGCTAATGCCCAAGATGATGGAGCAAAAACCGGCTATGAAGGCGATGCCAATCGAGATTTGCCCGGCGTACAGCAAGCGGGCCAGGTGGTCGCGCCCTAGGTGGTCGGACCCTAGCGGGTGACCTTCGGCGCCGAGCGGCTCGTATTTGTTGCGCGGGTCGGTCAGGCGATAATCGCCGCCATAGGTTTCCGTGATGAGCGGCGCAGCAAACGAGCTGGTTGCTAGAAGCAGCAGAACGAACATCGCGCCCAGGGTCAGGTAATCTTTGCGCAAGCGCCGCAAAGCCAATTGCGTGAGCGATAGCCCTTCGCCCATGCCTTCTTTGCGGTCTTGCAGGCTGACAACGTCCGAGGAGGTGGTGCTTTGTGTGGTCATGATTTGTATATCCTCATCAGTTTAGGCGGATGCGCGGGTCTAAAACAGCGTATAGTAGGTCGGAAATGAGATAGCCGATAATGGTGGCCACGCTGAACATCAGCGTTACGGCCATCACGACCGGGTAATCTTGCGATTGGATGGCTTCGAGCACCAAACGCCCCATCCCTGGCCAGGCATAGATGGTTTCGGTGAGCACCGCGCCCGCGATCACACCGGGCAAGGCCGGGCCGATCAACGTCGCGATAGGGATCAGCGCATTGCGCGTGGCGTGCGTAAACCAGACGCTCGTGTTCTGCAACCCTTTGGCGCGGGCTGTGCGCACGTAATCCTGATTGAGCACATCCAGCACCGAGGCGCGCGTAAAGCGCGAGAATGTGGCAATCGTAAAGCTAGAAAGCGTGAAAACCGGCAATATATAGTGGGGGATAATCTCCGCGAGCGTATAATCGCCGGAGATTGACGCGGGTCTTCGATTCCCCATTGGTAAGAGTTCTAGCCACGAGCCAAAAATAAGGAGCAATATCAGACCGAGCCAGAAGACTGGCACCGCGCTGACGATAACCGCCATGATACGGGTGACCTGGTCAAATATTCCGCCCTGATTAACCGCCGCCAAAACACCGACCGGAATCCCAATTGTTGTGCCAATGAGCAGTGATAATGCCCCAAGTTCGACCGTGGGCCATAAGCGATTCTGGATGATTTCGGTCACGGGGCGCCGAGATACCAACGACCGCCCGAAATCGCCACGCAGCAAGCCTTCTTGATCGCCAATTTGGGTGCCAATCTGGTTACCACGTGGGTCAAAGACGGGCATTTCGCGCCCATCCCAGATTTTTACGCCCAAAATCGAAATGGGTTTATCACCAATCATCCAACGTGCGTATTGTTCGTAGACAGGCATGTTGACGCCCATCGCTTCAGCCATCGCGTTACGCTGGCGCACGGTCAGTTCCGGGTTCAGCGTAAGCTGTGTTGCCGGGCTGCCCGGGGCCGAGGCCATAATGAAATACGTAATGATGGTGATCCCAAACATGGTGGGGATGGCTTGAAGCAGGCGTCGGATCGCATATCTGATCATGATGCGGTTACCTCTTGTGTTCTGATAAAAGAAAGGGGGCAGGCCCTGATGGGCAACTACCCCCCATTGAGCTAATCGGCACAGGGCCGACTAGCGGAGGCGACGAACTACTGGGTCACCACCCAAGCATCGGCGTTCCAGCCACCGAAGTTCGGGAAGGGATCGAAGTTCTCGATGCCGTTGGCAGCGTAGAGGCTGTTGAGGGCATACAACCACAGGTAGGGCTGCTCTTCGTAGAGGATTTCCTGCATGCGGTAGGAGATATCCAGCCGCTCGTTGATGTTGCAGTTATCGGTTTCGGCAGCGTTGTTCACCTGGGCACCCAGGTTTTCGAATTCTTCGTTGTAGTAGGAACCGAAGTTGAAGCCATAGCCTTCACCAAAGATGTCGGCATCCGCGCCGAAGAAGCTACGCTGATCGGGGTCGAAGGGCAGGGCACCACGCCAGCCGGCCACAGCCGCATCGAAGATCTGCGTGCCCATGTTGGCATCGTACATGGTGTTGAAGTCGTAGGGCTGCACTTCAACCTGCACACCAATCTGAGCGAATTGGTCTTGCAGGATTTCGGCCACGAAACCACGCGGGTCATTCTCCGGGTGCATCATTTCGAAGATGAATTCGGTGCCTGCTTCGGCGGTTTCGCAGGTGGTGCAGGTGCGCAGACCGTCGCCGCCATCAACCAGCGGATCGCCGGTGGCTTCCCAGCCAGCTTCATCCAGCAGCGCACGGGCGCCTTCCAGGTTGAATTCACGACGCTCTAGGTCGGGGTGCAGCACGAACGCGGTGGGGATCACGCTAGCGATCATGGGGGTGGCGTTGCCATCGTGGGCGCCTTCGATGACGGCTTCGATGTCAATGGCGTGTTGCAGCGCCTGACGCACGCGCACATCACCGAAGATGGGGTGCTGGCCCTGGTCGATGGGGTTGCCATCTTCGTCCAGGCCATTGGCCGCGTTGTCGGGATCGGCCACGTTCAGCGCGACATAGTGCCAGATGCGGCCCGGGGCGCTGAGGGCTTGTACGTCACCAGCGTCAGCGGCTTCCAGCACCGGGGCGGTGGTGGCGGGCTCACGCAGGTAGTTCGGGTTGTTCTCGCCACCGGCCAAGAAACGCTCAATCATCACGTCCTCATCCGGCACGTCCAAGAAGATGTAGCCTTCGGGCATCACGCCGACACCGTTGGTGGGGTCAGGGTAAGCCTGGTTGGCTTCCAGCACGATCTGGGTGCCCGGTTCCAGGCGGGTGAATTGGAAGGGGCCGCTAGTCACGGTGGGTTCCAGGTCCATGGGGTGGTCAATCATGCTGCCCCATTCGAAGTCTTCCATGCCCATTTCGTACCCATATGCATGGGCGGGGGTCAACGGAACAGACAGACGGCTAGTGGCCATACAGCTGGCTTCGGTCAGGGTAATGGCAATGCGCGCGCCATCATCCAACACTTCCCAGCTGGCGATATCACGCGCGGCGGGGCCATAGCTGCTGGACAGGCCAACGCCTTCACCTTGCTGGTAGGCTTCCAGCGTGAAGACCACGTCTTCGACGGTGACGGGTTCGCCATCGTTCCAGGTCATGTCATCGCGCAGGTCGAAGGTGTAGGTCAGGCCATCTTCCGAGACTTCCCAGCCCGTGGCGAACTGACCCGGCAGCGGGCCGTTCACGAAGTTCTGGGTTTCGTGGTCAATGGCAATCAACGAAACGTACATCAATCCGGCTGGGTTGGAGCAGTCCACGCCCGAGCAGCGAATCGGAATAAACGACGTGAGGTTCGCGGAAGTACGAGTGCTAGGTTCAATAACAATCCCGCCCTCGCCCGGTTCTTGAGCCATCGCGCTGAGAGGCGCTACCAAGCTCAAGATTAAAATAAGCACAAGAATACGAACGAACTTCATGCGAAAAAACTCCCAAATATCCTAAAAACGGGTACGATATTTAATCCGGCTTTCACCGTGAACGATATATATACCACTTTTTACCCATTCTTTACAAATGCCAATTAGCTAAAACCATTAAATTTTAGGCTTTTGCCCTGCAATTAGGTGAGAATTTTGTGAAAATGTCCTATAGCGCGGTAAAGAGTCTGTCATGAGCTATCCTGAGCTATCTGAAAGGCCGTCTTTCGTCCTCCGAAAGATGATAAACTATGACGTGGGTAAGTAAAGAGGACTTAGAGGCATGAAAATATCTATTGTGGTCGTATGGGTTTTAATCATGTTGGTCGTGAGCGCCTGCGCTGGCTCGGATGACGAAGCCGCGAACACGGCAACCCCAACCCCCTTACCGACCTTACCACCCCCCACTAGCCCCCCGCCCACTGAGATTCCGCCCACAGCCACCCCCTTGCCGACTTCGCCACCCCTCGCCGCCACCTGGACGCCCACCGCAGCCCCCAGCCCAACCCCTAACTTGAGCGACTTTCCGCCGCCACCCGCCGAGGTGCCAGGCCGGATCATCATGCAATCGGGGCGCGTAGCTGGCGACCCGGATAACCAGCCGATTGTCTTGGTGCCCGCCAACGCGCCCCAACAGCGCCAGACCGTTTCTGGGGAAAATCAACGCGGCCAGCGGCCCGTGCTAGAACCCAACGGCGAGCGCTTCGCCTGGGCGCAGTGGCAACCCGGTAGCCGCACATTGACCATTCAGATACAGACCTTTACCCAGCCACTTTCGACCAATGTCGTGACGCTTTATGATAACGACCCCATCATCGACCGGCATAACTACCCCAACTGGGGTGATAATCGGCTGGTATTCTCTGCGCAAGCCTTGGGTGCGCCCGCGCGCGATCTCTGGATGCTGAACATTCCGCCCGAGGCCGGGCTGAACCCAGAACTCTCCGGCAGCCAATTGGCGCGCCTGACCAGCGATGCAGCCAACGAAACTTGGAGCGCCTTCACGCCCGACCATACCGCGTTGGTCTACGTGGAAACCCGCAACGAGGTCACCGATTTAATGCGTTTGAATTTGGCCAATCTGGAACGCACGCCGCTGACGCAAAACGCTAATGAACTGATTGAATCTGCGCCGGATGTCAGCGTGGATAATGAGGTCGTTTTCGCCGCGCGTGCCGCAGAGGACGAAACCAGCGATATTTATATCATCCCGCTGGATGGAAGCGCCGCCGCGACTCAGGTTATTGACCTCGGGCCGCAGGACATCCAACCGCGCTTTTCGCCGGATGGCCGCTATATCGTCTTTTCGTCGGATGTCGCCGGGAATTGGGATGTCTTCATTTTTGATCGCGAAACCGAAGCCTTTTATGCCATGGCCAACGACCCCAACAGCATCGACATTGCCAATGACTGGCGCGAGTAGGCGCTAACTGTCTAATTCATGCAGAATCAACGCCGCCGCGACAATGGCGGCGGTTTCTGTTCGCAAGACGCGCGCGCCCAAGCTGATACGCCCTGCGCCGAATGTCTCGGCGGTGTGCACTTCATCCGCCGTGAAACCGCCTTCGGGGCCGATGAACAGCGCGAGATGTTGGGGCGGTGTGATGAGGCCCTGCAAGCTCTCGCGTAAAGTCGGCGCGTTTGTGTCCGCCGCATAAGCGATTAAGGATAAGGCGCTATCCGGCAGAGCGGCTAATGCATCCTCAAACGTTTGCGGCGCGCTCAGTTCAGGCATGCGTGCCCGGCGTGCTTGTTCCGCAGCTTCGGTGATGATGCGCTCCCAGCGCGCTTGTTTGTTGTCGCTGACCTGCCCCGCGTTCACCGTGCGGGCCGTGATGAGCGGCACAAACCGACCCACGCCGACTTCGGTGCCCTTTTGCAGAATCCACTCGAATTTATCTTTTTTGGGTAGGCCACAATACAGCGTCAGATGGGCGCGCGGTTCGCCGGGGATGACTATAGCCTCGTGGAGTGTACAACGCGCGCTTTTTTTATCCAGGGTCATGATGCTGGCCCGCCAGGCCGCGCCGCTGTTGTCTAGCAATATGATGTCATCGCCGGGGCGCATACGCAAGACGTTGCGCAACTGATGCGCAATCTCTGGGCTTAGGTGCGCTTCGCCGTTCTGGATATTAGCTGGCGGGACGAAAAAGTGATGCATTAGCGGCGTGCGCCTTTGGGCAGCAGATTCCGAATGCGCTTGGCCAAAACTTTCCCCCGCCCTAGGTAGTCTCCGGCGGAGGTTTGCAAAAGCGCGACCCGCCCCAGTAGATCGGGCGGCGCGTCCCGATGCCAATCGGCCCCGGCCAGCCAGTTATCGACCTGTTCGGGCGGCAAGGTGACACGCCGCTGAGTAAACGCGGGCCAATAGCGCGCGACGAGTTCATGCGAGGGGATAAAGGCATCCGCCATCCAGCCCCCAATGAGCAAGCCCGCGCCGAATAAGGGTAAGCCGCCGAAGGTTTCAAAAAGGCGTTTCGGGAGGGCATATAGGGTGTCGTGGCTGACGTAAATATCATAGAGCGTGTCATCCCAGGGCGGATTTTCCAGGCCATAATCATCGCGCAAGGTGCCGCACAGCGTCTCTAATACATCAGGCGTTGCACGTTCCCAAGGCAAATCATCCATAGCGCGGGCTGGGGGAGTCTCATGGGCTAGCGTGGGCGCATGATCCGTCTTGCGCAGACACACGGCGAAAAAGCCTGCTGTGTGATAGCGATGATTCCACAGCCGCACAGCATCCGCGAGCGCGGGATGAAAGTCTGTTTCGGGCGTGTGCGTCAGGCCGGGCGCGTCGAAGCGCGTGGGGACGACCTCCGCCATAGCGTAGCGACGCAGCAGGGCGTCGATATGGGCTTCGTTTTCATCCGGCGAGAGCGTACAGGTTGAATAGACCAGTTCGCCGCCGGGGGCCAGCGCCGCGAAGGCGCTTTCTAGCAAAGCAGCTTGCCGCGCGGCGAGTTGAGCGCGTTCATTGGGGGAAATCGCGCGTGCTTTGCGGCCTTTGGTGGGGCGTAGCGTGTCGCCACTGCACGGCGCATCTAGCAGGATTTTATCGAAGGTTTCCGGGAACCAAGCGCCGAAGTGCTCGGCCTTGAAATGTGTGATGGCCACGCCCACAGCGCCCCAGGTTTGCAGATTGGCGCGCAAGGCGTGCAAGCGACGTGCGCTGCTATCGTTGGCCAGAATCAGTGCCCGATCTGCGAAACGGTCGGCCAGATGGGTGGTTTTGCCGCCGGGCGCGGCGGCCATATCCAGCACTAAAGGCGCATCGGCGGCGCTAAATAACTCGGCGGGCAGCATAGAAGCCGCTTCTTGGATGAAATAATCGCCCATCAGATGCTCGCGGCGGCGGCCTAGCTGGCGGTCATAATCGCGCAAGCGCCAGCCCGCCGGGCTAAAGGGCGCAGGCTCAAGCAGCCAAGCGTAGCGCGCGGCCCAATCCTGGGCAATGTCGGGCGCGTGGCGCAAGGTATTGACGCGCAAACTCTGCGGCAAGGAGATGCCTAAGCTGGCTTGCAGGGCGTCAAATTCTGCTTGCGAGAGGTAATCGCGATAATGTTCGAGTTCAAGCATGGGCTTTATGAATGCAATAGACGGTCTCGTTAGCGAATTCTAGCGGCGTGACGGGCCAATCTTGCCCGGCCAGCAGGCGGTCTACCAATTTTTGGTAATTCTCGCTCAGGTCACGGCGCCCGGTGCGGCTGTGGGCGGGTAATGATAGCACGATCCACTCGACATCTAGGGCCGCCAGTAGCGGCGCGACCGTCCCTCGCTGGCGTTTTTCCATGCGCGCGGCTTCCTTGAGCAAAAGCGCGACCGGGGCGCGTGGCTGCGGATATTCGACCAAAATATCTTGGTTGATGGCCTGGCCGGGGATGCCTGCCAGATGAAAAAACGCCCGTAGAAAATCTAAGCGTTGCTGGTGAATGTCGTAGGCCAGGATTTCCATACCGGGCGCGTTCATCCAGGGATAGGCCAGCGGATTCAGGGCGCAGGCCAGGTCGAGTATCCGCGCGGGGTAGCCGGTTATGGCGAAAATGCGCGGGTAGAACGTATCGAGCAGGGGCAACCGTTCTGCGGTGGAATGATGCGCGGCCATCAATTCACGCAATGCGGCGCGTATAATAGAATCATCTCGGGTGTTGTATGCCCTTTGTAGGGTATGCAGGGCATCAGCATAGGCCGGGTCTCCTAGATAGGGCGCAACGACTTCATGCAGTTTTTTGCGCGCGGCGCGCTCGGCCTCTTTGGCAGAGCGATGATGGGCGAGTTCATTTTCCAAAATGGCGCGGATGGTCATCTCAGAAATACCCGCCGCCCGGTACTTTTTAGAATCTTGCACCTGGCGTACCCAGGCATCAATATCGAGTGTCATGGACAAAAGCACATTCTATTGCGATGATAGCCACACATGAACACATGATAACAGAACATGTCATCTTATCGAGATTTCTCATAAGATGATCCCCCAGTGAGATGGAAAAGGAGGCCGGGCCTATGGCAAAAAACAAGGGCTTAAACAGTGCCATCGACACCACCAGCGATGATCCAGACACGATCAAACAAGCGCAAGAAGAATATGCGAAGTTTTTTGCCTTTTCGCCGGATATGATGTGCATCCTCAACCTGCAGGACGGCACGTTTAAGCGCTTCAACCCCGCGTTCATGACCCTGTTGGACTACGAAGCAGCGTTTATCGTCCAGACGCGCTTTCTGGATATGGTGCATCCCGAAGACCGTGACCATACGGCGGATTGGCTCACGCGGAGCCCTCAAACGGCTAAAAATCTGTACCTCGAACATCGCTGCTTGCACAAAAACGGCGGCGCGCGCTGGATCGCCTGGACGGCATCCTATGACGTTGAACATGATTTGTTGTTCATGGTCGGGCGTGATATCACCGAGCAAAAAGCCACCGAAGCCCGCCTACAATTGAGCAGCAGTGCCCTGGAAGCCACGACCACGGGCGTGACCATCGCGGATGCCCTGGCGCCGGATATGCCGCTCATTTATTCTAACGCGGCGTTCTCGCGCATTAGCGGCTACACCCAACCCGAAATCATTAACCAGAATTGCCGTTTCTTACAGAACGATGACCGCGACCAATCCGCGTTAGAAGAAATCCGCGCCGCATTAAAGGAGGGGCGTAGTTGCCGGGTCATGCTGCGCAACTATCGTAAAGACGGCACACTTTTCTGGAATGATTTACGTATTTCGCCTATTTATGATGAAGACGGGGTGCTACATTATTTCGTCGGTGTGCAAAACGACATTACCGACCAAAAACGCCTGGAAGAAGAACTGCGCAAGGCGTATGATGAACTGGAAGCCAAAATCCGCGAGCGCACGCGCGAACTGCAAGCCGCTAATGATCACCTAGAACGCGAAATTGCCGAACGCTTGCAAATCGACGCCGCCTTACAAGCGGCCAATAATGACCTAGAGCAACGGGTCGAAGCCCGCACCGCCGAGCTTGAACAGACCAATCATCAACTTCAGCAAGAAATTTATGAACGCATCTGGGCCGAAACAGCCCTGAAAGAAAGCGAAGCGCGCCTGCGGGCGGTGATGCGCAATTTTCCGAATGGCGTGATTATGGTCTTTGATAAGCAATTGCGCTTGCTGTTGGCGGATGGCACCGATTTAGCCGAGTTCGGCTTGGCGGAACGTGACAGCGCCGATAAACAACCCATTGGCGAACTATTCGCCGCAGAGATGCGCCCGATCATCGAACAAGCGTTTACTCAGGCACTCGCCGGGGAAGAATTTACCGGGGAAATCATCAGTGGCGGGCAGACCTACGCGCTATTGTCGCATCCGGTGCGCGACCCAGACGATAATATCATCGCGGGCATGGCCATTACGCAGGACATCACGGTGCGCAAAGAAGCCGAAGCCCAAATCCAGGCCCAAAACGAAGCGCTCCTGAAAGCCAATCGCGAATTGGCGATCGCGCGCAAACAAGCCGAAGAATCCACGCGCCTGAAAAGTGAATTTCTGGCGACTATGTCGCATGAATTGCGCACACCGTTGAATGCCATCATCGGCTATACCGAAATCCAATTGGCCGGTATGACGGGCGCGCTCAACGAAGAACAAACCGATTATCAAAAGCGCGTATTGGCCAATGGCGAAAACCTCCTGAAGCTGATTAACGATGTGCTCGATCTATCGAAGATTGAAGCGGGGCGCGTGCAGATTGCGCGTAAACCCTTCGAACCCAGGGCGTTTTTGGATGAACTCATGTTTCAGGTAAAGGGCTTGGCCGATGATAAAAAAATCCACCTCATCAGCGGGCTTGACCCCCACTTGCCCGCCACGTTGATCGGCGACCCGGAACGCCTGAAGCAAATCGGGCTGAATCTGCTCTCGAATGCCATCAAGTTCACCGATGAAGGCCAGGTGCATATCGAGATGCGGCCCGGGGATCATCAGCGTTGGGAATTGGTGGTGAGCGATACGGGGATGGGCATCCCCCCCCATGCGCAAGAGATCATCTTTGAGGAATTCTTACAAGTGGATGGCACCTCGCGGCGCGAGCATGGCGGCACCGGCTTGGGGTTGTCCATCGTACGCAAACTGACCACGCTGATGGGCGGTACGGTGCATCTGACAAGCCGAGTCGGAGAGGGGAGCACATTTGTGGTAAATTTACCTTTATTGGTTGAATCCTCAACCCAGAAAGGAGTGTAGCATGTCCATACTCGATAGCATGCAAGATTGGGTTGTGTTAATTGTGGATGATGAACCCGACAACGTGCAGGTGGTCGAAAAAATCTTGACCTATAACGGCGCACAGATTTACACTGCCGACGATGGGCATCTGGGCCTGGCGATTTTGGAAAGCATTACCCCAACCTTTGTTTTGCTCGATCTGTCGATGCCCAATATGGATGGGTGGGAAATGCTGGCTCGCATGCGTGAGCAACCGCAGTTGGATGACGTGCCGGTTATCGCGCTGACAGCCCATGCCATGCCCAGCGATGAAGAAGCGGTCATGGCGGCGGGCTTCGATGGCTATATCTCGAAGCCGTTTCGGCTGGATAATTTACTGGAAAAGATTAAACATTTTTTAGAACAGGCATTGGAATCAAGGAGTTAATTGGGTGGCTAAGGAAGCAAATGATCTGCTGGCACTGGTCGTTGAAGATGAATACGACAGTGTGCAAATGGTCTCGAAAATATTGTCATTTAATGGGTTTCACGTACAAATTGCGCATAATGGTTACGAATGTATCGACCTTTTGGAAACCATCGAGCCGCATATCATTATCATGGATTTAGCACTGCCCAAAATGGATGGCTGGGAAACCCTGGTCAACATTCGGGCCAACCCCGACACAGCCCATATTCCGGTGGTGGCCATCACAGCTTATCATTCGGCGGATGTGGCCGAAGTTGCCAAAACAGAAGGCTTTGATGCCTATTATCCTAAACCCGTAAACCCGACCCGCTTTTATGATGATGTCATGAAGCTGATTGACCCTACATGACGGCCCTGGATGACTTGCTGAACGCGGTACAAACCAGCCCGAAGTACCAGGACATCACACCGCAGATTATCCGGCGCATTGGCGCGCAAGAACTGCGTAAGCATAAGCGCGCCAAAGACGCCATCAAAGCGACTAAAAATAAGCTACACCAGATTAGCGCGGCGTATATGGCGGGGGCGTTTCCGTACGATGTCTGGCGCGAAATGCTCGCAGCAGCCCACAATCTGGACGACCAGCGCGCAATATGCCAGGACATCATGCATAGCCATGCCTCCACGCGCGAGCGCTTGCCGCTGTTAGAGACGTTTTACTCGACGATTTTTGCGGAAACTGGGCCGGTGTCGCATATCATTGATCTGGCCTGCGGGTTGAATCCCTTAGCTTGGCCCTGGATGGGGTTGGGGCCAAACGTACGCTATGATGCGTATGATATTCCCGAACGCATGATGGCGTTTTTGGCCGATGCGCTCGCGCAATTCGGCGTAAAGGGCGACGTAGCGCCGCGTGATGTTTTGACGGATGTACCCGCTACACCCGCAGACCTCGCGCTGGTGCTCAAAACTTTGCCGTGTCTGGAACAGATCGACAAACACGCACCCCAGACGGTGCTCTCTGCCTTGCAAACCCGCTATGCGGTCGTATCGTTTCCGGTGCGTAGCCTGGGCGGCGCTCAAAAAGGTATGGCAAGCCACTACGCGACTCATTTCGAGGACACGCTAGAGAGCCTACCCTGGGCTGCCCAGCGCTTGCCTATCGACCAGGAATTGGTATATCTGCTGACCCGTCGTACTGGCTGATGGCCCAGATGCGTATATCTCGATGAAAAGGCATATCGCGCACGTATTGCCCCACTAAACGCCCCTGATGCCCCGGTACCGAACTGAAAAACTCATCCGAATAGGCGCTATTCACCAGGTAAATCTGATCGTCGGGCTCGCGCAGATCGCTGCGCAGACGGTTGGCCCAACTGCCATACGTGACCACTCGTTCCAGGCATTCAACCTCGCGCGTCAGATAAAAATACATCTGGTAGCAGATTTCCCAGGTGCCATAAATGGCCGTAATCGCCGGGTCGGCGGCATTGACCGTTTCGGCGGCAGTCCGCGCGGCAGATTCGCCAATCAGCACGCCGTTTTGATATTCCGTATGATTGGTGTTATCGAATGGCAATTCGCGCGGCTCGGTGATGGTCATAAACGTATGCGGCATCGCAAAGCCCAGGAACCAGACGCCCAGCGCCACCAGCGCCGCCCCCCGCCACAAGAGAGGATACGCCCCCGCATACCACATACGGCCCCAAATCACGGCCATGAGAATCACGAACGGCACCGAAAGCGGCATAAAATAGCGCGAGGTCACCAATAACGCAGTCAGGACGGTCAGCGCGCCGGTCAGCACCAACCAGGCGATCAGAAATAGCAAATCGCGCGGTAAACTGTCTTCGCGCCCGGCTTGCCACCCGGGGCCAAACATCACCCCCACAAGGCACCAGACGCCGATGATGGCGGGCAGGGCGACGAAATCCACAATTTCGCCCGATAAACGCCGCAAATACTCAAAAACGGAAAGGTCACTCCAGGTGCGGCGATTGTCATCATCCACCAGTGTAAATGGGTCGTTGCTATCCTGCGAAAGCTCCGCCGGGATGGCCAGTGGCGCCCACATCAGCAGGACGATGGCGGCAGCCAGCACCAAGGGCGGCGCATAGAGCCGCACAAAGCGCACCGGGTTCATTTCGCTGGGGCGCCAGTACACCAGGGCCGCCAGAGCAGGCAAAAGCGGCACCAGCCCCGCCGTGAGTTTTGTCAGCGTGGCGAGCCCTAGCAAAACCCCCAACACCCCGCCTTCACGCAAGGTGGGCCGCCGCGCGAATAGCCAACTGCGCCAGGCCACCAGCCCGACCAGCATCGCGACCATGCCCTCGGCCAAGGCCATGCGCTCAAAAAAGACAGCATACGGGAAAAACGCATACAGCCCCAGCGCCAAAATCCCGACGACATACCCCCCAAAGATGGTCGCCAGGCGAAACACCACAGCCCCCGTCACGATAGATAGCAGCGCGATGGCCAGGCGTGCCGTATGCAAATACGCTAAGCCACTGCTTTCGAATAATCCGAGCCAATAGTACAGCAATAATTTTCCTGCGCTTAGGCGCCCAGGATTCTGATTGAAGTCCCATACGATAGTTCCGCGCTCAGCGTGGATGCCTTCATCGATATAGGGCAATTGGGCGTCAATATCGTGCGTGCGGATGAACGTATGCACAAGCAGCAGGAGAATGACAGGTAACAGGGGCACAAATAGCTTACGCATGATGGGCTTTTCTCCGCACTTTCCTTGTCGCTATTTTAGTCGTTATACCGAGAAAAAAGGTGCAGAATCAAATAACTCGCCCAGGTGGACGAGTATTTGAGGCGGTTTTTGGGCGGCAAGGGTAACCACCTAACCTTGTGGGCGGGTTACAAAAGAGCATTTGCTCTCCTGTATGGGCATAGATCATCATATCAGCTTTTAACCTTCTTTACCAGTGCAATGTCAATGCCTTGGCACTATGCCATGCTTAGCCCGGCGGTGTGCGAAGGGCGTTAATCTGGGCGTGGAAATCTGCGCTGGCTTGGGCGGGGTCGTCGGCAAAAATAATCCCGCGTGATACCGTCAGGAGCAGGTTATCCAGCGGTGCTAGTTGGGCTAAATCGCCCCCTTGCGCGCCGATACCCGGCACCAGAATGGGCATATCGCGCACGATGCCGCGCACAGTCTGCAACTCTTGCGGCGCCGTAGCCCCCACCACTAACATACAGTTCTCGCGACGGTTCCAATGTGCGGCGACCCGGCGCGCGATGTGTTGCCATAGGGGCTGACCATCCACGTTTAAGTCTTGAAATTCCCCCGCGCCAGGGTTGGAGGTGCGACAGAGAATAATGCACGCTTTATCCGCACGATCTAAAAACGGGGCGAGCGCCTCGGCGCCCAAAAACGGATTCAGGGTGATGGCATCGCAGCCGAGTTCATCGAAAAACGCGCGCGCATACGCGGCGCTGGTGTTGCCAATATCGGCGCGCTTGGCATCGCAAATGGTCATGATGTCGGGATGGTGCGTGCGCAAATAATCCAGCGTTTCGGCCAGAGCTTCCCACCCAGAAACACGCTCATAAAAGGCAGTATTCAGCTTATAAGCAGCAGCAAAAGTATGTGTTTGGTCGATGATCCAACGATTGAATTCGAAGGGGGTAGGGTAGGCCGTTGGCAGGCGTGCGGGGTCGCTATCCAGGCCGATACACAAGAGCGAATTCGCCTGAATAGCGCGCCGCCGGTATTTCTGAATGATCTGCATTAATAGATCGTGTTTTGCTGGGCTTCTAATTCTTTACGGAGTTGCAAGGCCGACCAAATCGGAATGCCGAATTGGGCGAGCAGCATAAAGGGAATCAAACATAGCCCAATGATAACCACCGAAAGCAACGAAACGATAATCCAGCCGCCAATGATGAAGACCAAAAAGCCGATCAATCGCACCAGCCCTTCTTCAACGCGGTCGGCAAACAGGTAACCCACCCCCAAAAAGCCCAGCAGGCCCAGTAGTTCGAGCCAAGCATAGTTGGGGTCGATCTGTTTTTTCCCGGCAGGTTGCATCGCCATGCCAGCATCCGCGCGGGGCTGGAAGGTCAGGCGGGTGGTGCCATCTTCTAACGCTTCTTGATTAACCAGCATCCAGCCTTTGCGCGTGCCATCGTTAATAGCTTCGTTGACGCGCTCTGACGGGACGACGATCTGATGTTGTTGGTTTTGCATCCGAACTCCTACAAACGAAATTGATCATCTTGTTCTAATATGCTGTACGTAATCCTACTCGAAAAGTTGCGATCAAGAAAACGGGGCAGGGTAAGCTCTCGCTGTTTTCAAACGTCCCATAATCTGAAAGCACGTATAGGCAATTGATATATCTATCTGGTTTCGGCGTGGATGCTGCCAAGGGACTCTTTATAGGGTATAGTTGGGGGTTGAATGGCATATCACGTCATATCGCATCCTGACAGGAGACGACCATGCAATTTGAAAACGTCTCGATTATGGGACTATCTTACGTTGACGCACCGCATTGTTTAACGTCCGCAGAAATCGAGGATCGTATTGCGCCCACTATGCGCCGTTTTCGTGCGCCCGAGGGGCTTTTGGCCTCTTTGACGGGCATTCACGAACGCCGCTTATGGGATGAAGGAATGGAACCCAGCGACGCGGCGACCCTGGCCGCGCGTAAGCTGCTCGATGAAACCGGCTTTGACGCCAACGATCTGGGCATTCTCATCAATACATCGGTGTCACGCACGTTCATCGAACCCTCGATTGCCTCGTGGGTGCATGGCAACTTAAAACTGCCAGAATCCTGCATGAATTTCGATATCGCTAACGCTTGTTTGGGTTTCATGAATGGCATTCAATTAATCGCCAATATGATTGAGATGGGGCAGGTCAAGTTTGGCATGGTCGTGAATGCCGAAACGGCGCGCCATGCCTACGAAAACACCATCCAACGCATTCTGGACCCCGACATTGACTTAAAACGCTATCGCTTGAACTTCCCAACCCTAACCCTGGGGTCGGGTTCTGTGGCGATGCTCATCGGCCATAGCGATTACGCTCTGGATGGCCATAAAGTGGTCAATGCGGCGTCGCTAGCGCTCACGGAGCATCACAAACTGTGCATCGGGCGGATGGACGAAATGCTGACGGATAGCAAAAAACTGTTGCAAGGTGGTATCGAACTTTCGGTGAAAATGCGCCAGCATATTCTGAAATTGTGGGGCAGGGAACCGAACGCAGTCGATGAAATTGCGATTCATCAGGTCAGCCAACCCCATACCGATCAAGTAATCGAGGCGGTCGGTTTGGATGAGGATAAGGTTTTCCGCATCTATCCCAAGTTTGGCAATGTCGGCCCGGCGGGTGTGCCGATTACGGTTGCCAAGAGCATCGAAGCAGGGCGGCTGAAAAAGGGCATGCGCTTGGGCATGTTCGGTATCGGCAGTGGCTTGAACAGCCTCGCGCTGGAAGTGATCTGGTAGACAAGCGGGCGGGCGTGGGACCACATTATCCCTTTACAAGTCACTATATGACCATCAACGGCCACGCGCTGCACTACGTGGACGAAGGGCAAGGCGCGCCCGTTGTGATGGTGCATGGTAACCCAACCTGGTCGTTCTATTATCGCGACCTGGTGACGGCGTTACGAGGCAATTATCGGTGCATCGTGCCCGATCATATCGGCTGTGGATATTCCGAAAAGCCGGATGATACGTCTTATACATTTACGTTAGACCAGCGCATTGATGATCTGGAAGCCCTGCTCGATGCGCTGGGCATAACCGAGAATATCACGCTGGTCGTGCATGATTGGGGCGGCATGATCGGTTTCGGATATGCGGTGCGCCACCCCGAACGGATCAAACGGCTGGTGATTTTCAATACAGCCGCCTTTCATCTGCCGCCGGATAAACCCCTGCCGTGGATGCTCGGCCTAGTGCGCAACACGGCGCTGGGCGCCTGGGCCGTGTTGCATCTGAACGCTTTCGCGCGTGGTTCGGCCTGGGTCGGCTGCACGCAAAAAGCACGTTATACGCTGAAGCTGCCCACGCTCGTGAAATATCGCGACGATCTCATCGGAGTGGGTCTGTCTCATTACCGGATGCCGCCGCACTTGCGCCGGGCGTATGTCGCGCCCTATGACACGCCCGCGCATCGGCTAGCGACCCTGCGTTTCGTGCAAGACATCCCCCTGCGGCCTGGCGACCCAGCCTACGCAACGGTTAGCGCATCCCAAGCAGCCCTAGAGGACGGCACCTGGCAAGATGTGCCCGTGCTGATTTGCTGGGGCCTGCAAGATTTTGTCTTCGATCATCATTTTCTGAGCCGTTTTCAGCAGTATTTCCCGCGTGCCGAGGTGCATCCCTTCTTTCGGGCCGGGCATTATGTGTTAGAAGACGCCAGCCCGCAAATTGTGCCGCTGGTACAAGACTTTTTAGAGAGGCATCCGCTTGAGTGAACCCGTCAATATTGCTTATGCTATCGAACGCATCGCGCAGGCCCGCGCCGATGAAGTTGCGATGGCCTATCCGCTAGGCGGCGGGCGCTATGTGCACTACACCTATGGCGACCTACTGCGCGATAGTGACCAGATCGCTAAGGGACTCGGCGCGGCGGGCATCCCGCGCGGGATGCGCACGGTGCTTATGGTCAAGCCCAGTTTGCCGTTTTTCGCGCTAGCTTTTGCCATGGTGCGCGCGGGCATCCCGCCTGTGATTGTTGATCCGGGCATGGGCATCAAGAACCTAAAAATCTGCTTACAAGAAGCCGAGCCGGAAGCGTTTATCGGTATCCCCACCGCGCACGCTGCCCGCCTCGTGATGGGCTGGGCGCGTGAGACGCTTAAAATCCGCGTGACGGTCGGGCGGCGTTGGGGCTGGGGCGGCCTCACACTGGGCGAAATCAAAGCGACGGGCGCGCAACTATCCCATGAGTTTCACACCTTGCCCACCCGCGCGGATGAAACCGCCGCGATTATTTTCACCAGCGGCAGCACGGGCGTGCCCAAGGGCGTTATCTACACCCATGGCAATTTCATGGGCCAGTTAGACATGCTGCGCGAGGCGCTGGGCATCCAACCCGGCGAGGTGGATTTACCAACGTTTCCCGTTTTCGCCTTGTTTGATCCGGCATTGGGGATGACGACGGTCGTCCCCAAGATGGATTTCACGCGCCCGGCCAACGTTCACCCGCCCCATATCATCGAGGCCATCCGGCGCTACGATGTGACGACGATGTTCGGCTCGCCTGCTTTATTGAATACCGTAAGTCGCTACGGCGAACAACACCCCACGACGCTTACCAGCCTCAAGCGCGTGATCTCCGCCGGGGCACCCGTCCCCGCGAGCACGTTGGCGCGCTTCGCGAAACTTTTACCCGAAGACGCGACCATCTACACCGCTTATGGCGCGACGGAATGCTTGCCTGTGGCGCGCTTTACACATCAAGAAATCCTGAGTGAAACCGCCGCCTTGACGGATGCAGGCGCGGGGGTATGCGTGGGCTGGCCCGTAGACGGTGCACAAGTGGCTATCATTCGCCTAACCGATGATCCGATTGCGGAATGGGACGACGGCTTATGCTTGCTCCAGGGCGAAATCGGAGAAATTACGGTGAAAAGCCCCACCGCCAGCAGGGGCTATTACAACCGCCCGGAGGCGGACAAGCTGGCCAAAATTCAGGATGGCGCGGGCTTTTGGCATCGCATGGGCGACCTGGGTTATTTTGACGACCAAGGCCGCTTGTGGTTTTGCGGGCGCAAATCGCACCGCGTTATTTTGGCGGATAAAACGCTGTTTACGGTGCCGGTCGAAGGGGTGTTTAACACCCATGCGGCGGTTTTTCGCTCGGCGCTCGTCGGCATTCAGCGGGATGGCCAGACCGAACCCGTCGTGTGTATCGAACTGGAAGCCGAGGCGCGCCGCATTGACGAAGCCCGTTTGCGCGAAGAACTCCGCGCGCTGGGCGCTCAGCACGACCACACGCGCGAGATTGATCATTTTTTGTTCCATCCCGGCTTTCCCGTGGATATTCGCCACAATTCGAAAATTTTCCGCGAGCAATTGCGCCCCTGGGCCGCTGAGCAGCTAGAGGGCACAGTATGACTTTTCCGGCCTCAATGGTTGATTTTGTCGAGCGTTACACGCCCCCGCCTATCGCGGGCGATTTTACGGGCAAGCCGATTATCACCGTGGAACAATTCGCGCGGCGCGATCTGGACATCATCTTCGAGGCCACGCGCAAAATCCGCGCGGGCGTGCGCCACGACGAACACGGCATCTCGAACCTATGTGCCCATCGTGTGATGGCCATGTTGTTTTTCGAGGCCAGCACCCGCACGGATATGTCCTTTCAGGCGGCCATGTCGCGCCTGGGCGGGCGCGTGATCGGGGCCAGCAATGGCATCTCGTTCTCGTCGGTGTACAAAGGCGAAAATCTGCCCGATACCGTCCGCGCGGCGGGCTGCTATGCGGATGTGGTCGTGCTACGCCATCCGGCGGAGGGGGCGACCTACCTTGCCGCGTATTACCTGGATATGTTGGCCCAACATATCGGGCGGCGGCCCATCCTCATCAGCGCGGGCGATGGCATCGGCGAGCACCCCACGCAAGCCTTGCTCGATCTGTTCACGCTGCTGGACTCCGAAGGCGGGGTCGATGACCTGAATATTACGCTGGTCGGCGATTTGAAATATGGGCGTACGGTGCATTCGCTGGCCAAGCTCATCGGCCTATTCGAAGCGCCGGACACGACGCTGAATTTTGTGGCTCCGGCGGGCCTGGAAATGCCGCAAAGCATCCGCGATTTTTTGGATACGCGCCCGGTGCAGTTTTTCCAAACCGATCAATTGGACGATGTGCTGGCCGATAGCGATGTCATCTACTGGACGCGCGTTCAGGAAGAACGCTTCGACGACCCGGCACAATATGCCGCCATCGCAGATGCCTTTGTCATGACGCCAGACATACTCGCGCGGGCCAAACCGGACGCCATTTTAATGCATCCCTTGCCGCGTAAGCACGAAATGGGCACCCCCCAGGATCATGATATTCTGGACAACGACCCCCGCGCGGCGTACTTCCGCCAGATGGAAAACGGCATGTTTGTGCGCATGGCCCTACTCGCCAAAACGCTAGGCGTCAGCATTATATGACCGCCTTGCTCACCCTACCAGGCATGCTCGACCCCCACACCCATCTGCGCGACCTGGATTGGGCGCATAAAGCCACGTTTGCGACCGAAACCGCCGCCGCGCTCGCGGGGGGATACTGGGCCGTGTTCGATATGCCCAATACGCCGCCCACGACCACCACGCCCGAAGCCCTGGCGCTGAAACGCGCGCGCATGGCCCAGGTCGCCCATTGCGATTGGGGGCTATATTACGGCGCTTCACAGCAGGAAAATTGGCCTACTTATCCGGCGGTACGCGGCGTGTGCGGACTCAAAATCTACAACAACGAGACTACCGGCGATTTGCTCATCGAAGACCAAGCCCAGCGCGCACAACATTACGCGCATTGGTCGGGCCGCATCGCCGTACATGCCGAAGGCGAAACCGTGCGCGAGATTCTCGACCTCGTGCGGCGCTATCGACGGCCTACGCATTTTGTGCATATTTGCCGCGCCGAGGAAATCGCATGGTTGCGCCAGGCCAAGCAAGACGGGCTCCCTGTGACAGTCGGCGTGACGCCCCATCATCTATACCTGACCCAGGCCGATTTGGCCCGTTTAGGCCCGTTTGGGCTGATGAAACCCGAATTGCAGACACAACGCGATGTAGACGCGCTCTGGGACGCGCTTAAAGGGGGCTACATCGATTGTATTGAGTCCGACCATGCTCCTCATACACAAGACGAAAAAAAACACGCTACGGCGCCATATGGTGTCCCTGGCTTAGAAACCACATTGCCCCTGATGGGCCTGGCCGTGCATGAAGGTCGCCTCACGGTGGAGCAATTCGGCGAATTACTGACGCGCGGCCCCCAGCGTATCTTCGGCATCACGCCTCCGTCGGAAACTTACACGCGCGTTGATCTTTCGGCGAGTTATGTCATCCAGAACGAGAATTTGCGCACCGCGCCGGGCTGGTCACCCTTTGCTGGGATGCGCGTTTATGGGGCCGTGCGCGAGGTCTGGATACGCGGCCAATTGGTCTACGATGGCGAGCAGGTGCTTAGCCCGCCCGGCTTTGGCCAGAACCTATTCGCGGAAACGGATGCCTGAATGATGCTGCCACGCGCACGCCGGGCCGCCTGGCTAACGGCCTATGATGTGATCTATCGCGCGCTGGTGCGCCCCTGGATATTCCGCAACTACAACGCCCAAGCCGGGCATGAACTCGCGCTCTACATCCTGAAAAATCTGGACGGAGACAGCGACGACCAGCGCGACTTGCGCCAATGGCGTGAGATTATCCTGCCGGACCAACCCTGTCACGTGGGTGGTGTAGACCTACCCATACCGCTCATGCTAGCGGCAGGGTTCGTCAAGGGATTGGGCTTCGCGCGGGAGGAAGAAGCGCTGGCGGCGGTCACCTTGGGCGAAAACATCATTCCCGGCTGGCAAAGCATGCCGCATCTGGTCGGCCCGGTGGAATTTGGCTCGTTTACGCGCTATCCGCGCCTGGGCAATGAAGGGCCGGTGCTATGGCGGGATAAACGCACGCGCAGCACCCAAAATCGGGTGGGCCTGCGCAACCCCGGCGCCCGCGCGGCGGCGGCCTTTTTGGCGGATAAACCCCTGCCGACTTGTTGGGGGATTAACCTGGCGGTCAGTCCCGGCGTGACAGACCCCGAACAAGAATCCGAGGAATTGCTCGAAGCGCTGGGCTTTTTCATCCGCGCGGGCGTGCATCCGAGTTGGTACACGCTCAATTTAAGCTGCCCGAACACGGAAGACGATCCGCAAGGCCACCAAACCAACGCCAAAGCCCGCCGCTTATGTACGCAATTGGCCGCGGCCCTGGCCGCGCCTGATATACCGCTGTGGGTCAAGGTTGGGCCGGGCCTGGCCGACCAACAGTATGACAAACTCATGCGCGCCCTGGCCGAGAGCGGCGCGCGGGCGGTCATTGCCACCAACACCCAAGCGCGCCTTGCACCGGATGGCCAACATATGGCGGGCGTCGGCGGCGGACGCTTGCACAGCTACGCCGTAGAAGCGGCCAGCTATTTAGCGCTCTTGCGGGATGTCCACCGTTACCCCGTGGATGTCATCGGGTGCGGCGGTATCTTAGACCGCGCGACTTACCACGATTTTCAGCGAGCAGGCGTGCAGGCCGGGCAATATTGGAGCGCGCTGATCTATAGTGGCCCCCTGGCCCCAGCCTTGATTCTGCGCGATTGAGCCCCCTATACTACTTGTCAACGCTTGAACGCACTATCCAGAAAAGGACATAACCGCATGAAAGGTGACATCATCATTGTCGAGGAACATCATCGGCGGGCCGCCGAGCAGATTGTGCCGCGTTTGTTGCCCCGCATTCAGGCCCACGCCACGCGCTATACCATCACCGTGGCGGGTGAGTCCGGCAGTGGCAAATCCGAAACCGCTAAAGCCCTGGCCGAAGCACTAGAACCGCACGGTATCCAGAGCGTGATTTACCAGCAAGACGATTATTTCATCCACCCGCCCAAGACCAACGACGCCACGCGCCGCCAGGATATTAGCTGGGTAGGTTCCAATGAAGTCAAGCTCGCTTTGCTGGATGAGCACTTGCAAGCCGCGCGCGATGGCGCCGCCACCGTCACCAAACCGCTGGTGATTTACGAAGAAGATCGTGTGGACGAAGAAACCATCAGCTTAGAAGGCGCGCAAGTTGTCATTGCCGAAGGCACCTACACCAGCCTGCTCGAAAACGTCGATACGCGCATTTTCATCGCGCGCAATCGCCTCGAAACCATGGAAGCGCGCAAAAAACGCGGACGCGAAGCGCCCGACCCCTTCATCGAGGATGTGCTAAAAATCGAGCATGAAATCATCTCCAAGCATCGCGAACGGGCCGACGTCATCATCACACGCGATTATGATGTCGAGTTTGTGACGCTTTAGTATCGCCGCTATCCAACCAACGACCGTCTCTTTAGGGGGGACCCTATGAACTGGCAAGCTACCATTCACTCCGAAGTGAATCACGACTTTGTCTCGAAGCCCTATCCGGCTTTGAACGAAACCATCCAGATCAGCGTGCGCGTGCGGCATAATGACGATGTGCGCAAAGTCGCCTTGCAAACGACCCAGGATGGCTCTAACCGGCTTATCGTCATGCAATGGACCCACGCAGCCAACGGGTTTGATTACTTCGCCTGTACGCTAAAAATCAGCCAGCCGCGCATGCATTATCGCTTTGCATTTATCACGCGCTCGCATGTGTACTACTACACCCGCCATACTGTGACGCGCGCGGTGCCGCCCGAAGATCATGACTTTGTGATTCTGGCCAATTTTGCGAATCCGGACTGGGTGCCGCGCAGCGTCTTTTACCAGATATTCCCGGATCGTTTTTACAATGGCGATGCGTCCAACGACATCCCCACGGATGCTTATGAGTTTGATGGTCATAGCACCGTCTATCTGGACTGGAGCGAAACGCCTCTGGAATATCCTGAGGGCGGCTGTCTGGACTTTTTCAATGGCGATTTAGAAGGCATCCGTCAGAAAATCCCATATTTGCAAGAATTGGGCGTGAATGCGCTGTATCTCAACCCGATTTTTGAGGCGCGCACCCATCACCGCTATGATTGTGTGGACTATTTCAATGTTGATCCGGCGCTGGGTGGCAATCAGGCGCTGATTGATCTGGTCAACGACCTGCACGCCGCGAACATGCGCATTATTCTGGATGTTTCGATCAACCACACCGGCAGCGATCATCATTGGCTGCATACCGCGCTGGCCGACCCCCACAGCCCCGAACATGGTTTTTACTATTTCTACGAGGGCGGCTACTACCACGCCTGGCACGGGGTCAATACCCTGCCCCAGTTGAACTATAATTCCGAGCTTCTGCGCGAGATCATCTATGCGGGCGAAGATGCGCTCATCGCGCATTACTTGCGCGAGCCATATCACATCGACGGTTGGCGCTTCGACGTGGGCAACAATACAGGCCGCAAAGGCGCTGACCAGTTCACCGCCGAGATTTTCCAGGGCGTGCGTCACCGCGCCAAAATCACCGCGCCGGATTGCTATCTCATGGGCGAGCATTGGCGCGATAATCGCGCGTATTTGCTGGGCGATCAATGGGACGGGGCCATGAACTATTACGCTTCGGGGCGGCCCTTGCGCATGTTCGCCGGGGAAGTGGATAAGTTCATCGCGGGTGCGGTGGATGATCCGCAGGCCCAACGCTCGGCCACCGGAACGGACGTCGTCGCGCAGATCACCGGCCACTATGACCGCCTGCCCAACCAGATCGCGTTTTTGCAATTCAACCTCATTGACTCGCACGACGTGCGGCGTTTTCACAATGACTCGCGCCTGTATAACCCAGCCCTCTACCGGGGTATGCTGATTATCGGTTTTTTGCTGCCGGGGACGTTCTCGGTGTTCTATGGCGATGAAGTCGGCCTATCGGGGCATATCTACAGCACCGAGGGCGGGCGCTACGCCATGGAATGGGACCCCACACGCCAAGATCACGAGATGTTCGCGTTTTACCAGCGCCTGATCCAATACAAGCGTGACGAACCCGCCTTGCACACGGGCAGCTATAAAGTCCTGTATGCCGATGAGCAAACCGTGGTCTACGCGCGTTTTTCGCTGCATAAGGCCGTGATCGGCGTGATGGCCCGCAACAAGGTCGCCAAGCGCGTTAGCATCCCTGTCGATGTGTTGGCCGTGCAAGCAGACGCGAGCTTTACGGATATTTTCAGTGGCGAGACATACCCCATCCAGCAGCAAACGCTCAGCCTAGAGTTACAACCCTATGCGGGCTTATTGCTGGAACATGACTACGGGGAAAGTCCATGATCGACCTTGGCGCGACGTATCAAGATTTTCGGGATGCCTGGGCGGACGATGCGCGCCGCCTAACGCTTATCGAGGCGTATACGGGCGGCGATTGGTCGTTCATCCCGAACTTGCTGCCCGAACAAGCCATCCACCTGACCGGAGATGAAGCGCTAAGTATCCTGCGTGCGCGCCTGGGCGATGTGCTCGACCTGGCCCTGCATCCTGATTTTACCGATCCTGGCAAGCTCCCCGCCGAATGGCCCGCCGCGTTGGCCTCCCCCGTTGCCGACCGCCCAGATGGAACCTGGCTGCAATCGACGCATATGGTCGGCATCAATGTGCGCACGGTGCGCACATTCTGGAATGTCGTTAAATATATGCTCGTCATCCCCGCCGCCCAGGATTCCGTGCACCTGCTGCCCATCTGGGAGCCCGGCGTCGTGGATAGCCTGTATGGCATCAGCAGTTGGCAGATTAACGACGAATTTTTCAGCCCAGAATGGGCGGGGCTGGTTCCCCACTTAGATAGCGTTGAGCGCCAACTGAAAGCGACGGTCAACCTATTGCACACCCTGGGCAAAGCCGTGGGGATGGATGTCATTCCGCATACCGATCGTTTTTCCGAAATGGCGCTGGCTCAACCGCACTATTTCGAATGGCTGCAACGCCAGGATACACAGATCATCAACCACCGCGAGCACTTGCACGAGAACGTCCAGGCGCGTTTGTTCGCCTTTCTGACCGCGCATGGTGCCGCCGTGCCGGGCCTGGATATGCCGCCGGACGCGCGGGCGCTATTCTATGACCTGGACGAAGCCGCGCGCGGGCACTTGCTGTTTGGCTTGCCCGCAGACCGGGCCGGGCGTAACATCCGGCGCGGGCAACTTGTTAAGCATTTGCACCGCTACGGCTATGAACCCGTCCCCGCGACCATGGCGCCACCCTTCCGAGGAATCAAGGTCAATTTGGACGAATCCGAAAAGCATGTCGATAGCGAGGGCCTCGTTTGGCGCAATTACGAGATCACCGAGCCGCAATTGATGTCGCGCGTGTTCAATCCGCTGGCGCGCTTCAAATTCTACGGACGGCTAGACGATAACCAAAATTGGGCGATTGATTTCGATGCGCCCCGCGTCGAAGTCTGGGATTATTTCTGCGGTCACTATCGCGATATTCAGCAACGCTATGGCTTTAGCTTCATGCGCGGCGATATGTCCCATGTGCAGATGCGCCCCCAAGGTGTGCCGCAGACGGTTGACCGCTACTATGATGTGCTGGGCGCGGTCAAGCTGGCCGTGCGCGCGGGGGGCGCGCCCTATTTTGGCTACTTCGCAGAGACGTTCTTGCCCGCGCGGGACATCTTCGGCTATGGCGAAGAAATCGACCATCTCGAAGCCTCCGGCGCCGACACAACCCTCGGCGATTTGCAATCGACCACGGTCGGTACATCCGAGTTCATACAACGCTTGCGCCAGTACGACGACTTGCGCCAAACGCGCCGCTGCATCCCCAGCTTTACGATGATGACCGCCGACAAAGACGACCCCCGCTTTGATGAGTTTTACATCGCCGGAAATGAACTGCGTTATTTTATGGCCATGTTTCTCGATTTTCCAAGTTATATGGCGCTGGGCTTCCAGACGCGCGACGTGCACCATGCCCCCGTGGCAAATGAACGCTATACCAAGTTGTTTGTCTTCCACGAGACGAGCGGCTCCAAAGGCCGCGCCGGGCTGGATTTCATCTGGGGACGCAACGGGCATCTCTACAGCCGCCTGACGCGCCTGAAACGTTACGCCGAAACGCTGTTGCCCAACCTGGATAAACGCGCGTTGCGCTGGCTCATCCCGCCGGATGCGTTAGCCTGGCGCAAAACACTCGCCTGGGCCGTGGGGGATATTGTGTTTGTGGGCAATATGGATTTAGACGCGCCTGCTGCCTATTTCGGCATTCCACTCGAAGCGCCGGATGGGGCCGCGCTGGTCTGCGAATTTTCCACGCATGGCGATGTCCCCGCGCCTGACCAAATCTTGCAGCATAATGGCTATTTTTTCCGCCTGGCAGGGCTTGCGCCGGGTGAAGGCCGCGTCTACCGCAGGCAGGAATTTTAACCGAATCCCAGTTTATAGTTGCAAGCGTTAAAATTTTAGGGTATTGTTTTAGTAATGGTTGCTTGAAGCTACCCTGCTTGCTTGCACGCTTACCACCACCAGCGGTAAGGCAATCAAACGGACGCTTCGGATGAATGACACCATCGGCAAACCAGAACTTTGCAGGGAAAACACATTATTCTGGGTACACAGACTGAGCACTTTCGGGTTCTGACCTTGAAAGTGCGCACCTTAACAATCGAAAATATTGAACAGAGTAAAACACAACAAAATGCTTGGAAAAAAAACGTGCTGCCGCCATAACCAGCAAACCGCCAATCGAAGAATATCGATTGACGGAAAGCATATGGCGAGTCGGCTAAATTTTAGACTCTGTTCACGCGATCCTGATAGATTAGGCTTCTTGAAAATCGCGTAAAAATTAGATAGAGGACAGAAACACAGATAAGATGTTTGTCCAATAACTCAAATTTACTACAAATTGCCTCATTTGTCTAACCTAGAATTTGTAGAATGCGGATTTTCAGGAAATTTTACCCTTTTCGGGCCATTAAAATGCGCTTCAGGGCCTAAATTCTCGGCGAAAACGCCGCTAATCCCGCCCGAAAGGATGCAAAACAGACCTAAATGCCACTTTCAGAACCGCTACATTAAAAGTTCGCGAGAAACAGAGTCAAAACGCACCACCACCCAAGACGCCCCCGAGGCGCCTGCCGCGCGGCCTCCCAGCAAAAGCTGGTTGCAGGCCCGGCAGATAACCCCCGAAAAAACGGGAACCTAATCACGACAATCAACGGCCATCACTAAGGCCGAGAGACAAGCGCCACCCAAGATACGAACGCAAGCAATAATCTAGCATAAGTGTAAGAAGAATGGATAAACGATCATGAAGATTAGCATACAGGATACGCCCATCGGTAAACCCAGCACCTTCCCCAAGCATCTGACCGATGGTTGGCAGACGGTCGATTACACCTTGCAAGAAACGGTGGATCACATCACCAGCGGCAAGCCCTTGGTTGTAGCCCATTTGCAGGATGGCTACCGCGCCAAGGCGAACTTCTTGCGCGCGTCGGCAGCCTTCCTGGATGTGGATTCCAGCCATACGGGCGCCCCGCTGACGGATGAAGAACTCGCGCGCTTACTGGCCAGCGACACTGTGCGGGATATGGTCGCGGCGGTGGTGCCCAGTTTTTCAGATGCGCCGGGCGCGCATAAATTGCGCATCATTATTCAACTGGATAACGAGATCACGAGCATAGATGAATACGAGGCGATATTACGAGTGCTGGGCGAAACGGTCTCGGCGCTCACGCCCGGCAAAGTTGACTCGACCTGCTGGGACGCCGCGCGTATGTTTTACGGCGCCAAACCCGGCAGCCAAGTTTATTTTATGAACCCAGCGAATCGCGTATCGGTGCCCACGTTGCGGCATACTATCGCGGCCCAACGGGCGCAGACCTCCCCGCCGAGCGCCACCCCCGCCACTTCCCCAGCCCAAACCGCGTCTATGGCTTCGATCCCCGCGCCGCCAACCCAGCAGCCGCAATTGCCGCCCGCGTTCATCCGGGCCATTGAGGCGGTTTTGCGCCCCGAACCCGGCACAGATGGCTTTTCGCGCAATTTGCCATCGCCCGTATGTCATCACGAACACGACGACACAGAACCCGGTGCCAATTGGCATATGGAAAAATATTTCTTGTGGTGCCACAAGTGCAAGACCCACTATTCAGCTAAAGCCGTGGGCGCCGCGCTCAATATCTATCTCGCGGATTACCTGAGCCCGCCCGCTAACGAGACACAGCCCATGACAATCGAAACGACCCAAGAAACTGGTAAGGAAAAGAAAGTAAATAAAATCATACCTCACCAGACAGCCCCCACCCTGAAATACTATCCACCCTTAGCGCAAGAAGTCGGCGATGTGGCCAGCATCTTATTGCTGCAATTGGATTACTGGCTGCATAACAGCCGCCGTAATGTCACAACAGACCCCACCGGGCGGCGCTGGCTGATGCTGAGTTGCCGCACGATCATGCGCCAACTGAAGAACTCCATCAGCTATGCCTCTATCGACCGCCACTTAAGCAAGCTGAAAGATAAAGAATTTATTGACCGCATACCGCCCCGCAAAGGCATTGACGAACCCTTTGTGCAGCGCATCGCGTTGAACTATGAACGCCTGGCAAAACTAGATTACTTTGAGGATCAGACAGCCACAGTCAATCAACTCGTTTTACTAGGCGATGTGCCCCTCTTGAAATACTATCCGCCGCTGGCCAAAGAACTGGGGCACATGCCCAGCATATTGTTGTTACAACTCGATTTCTGGTTTTGTACGGCACAATACTTGCAGCATGATACCTCGGGTAAAATCTGGCTCCCCATGAACGGCGGCGATATTTCGCGCGAATTGGAAAAAACAATTCATTATGTAACGATCAACCGCCACTTGAACAAACTGGCCGATCTCAAACTCATATCCATTTTGACGGTGGCTAATGCTAATGATGACATCCGATCCCGGCGCAAGATCAGCATCAATTACGACAATATCCGCAA
This sequence comes from Anaerolineae bacterium, assembly GCA_034437075.1. Taxonomy (GTDB): domain Bacteria; phylum Chloroflexota; class Anaerolineae; order Aggregatilineales; family J027; genus DAOTVD01. Next base: position 1,235 of record DAOTVD010000013.1, on the reverse strand, counting down.
CCTGAAGAGCGTGGATGTGGATGACACTTTCGAGGTTACCGCCACGCGCCCGCTAGAAGTAGAGGGACACGAAAAGGACATACCTGATGACGAAAATAGTACTGATACTGAAGTGTCTGACATTTTGCCAAGTATTGATCATAGTGAGTTAGTGTCTCAAGATGGCGAAGTGAAACAAAATGAGACAACCTCGATGCATCCTGAGACACTTTCGATGCAAAATGAGACAACCTCGATGCATCCTGAGACACTTTCGATGCAAAATGAGACAACCTCGATGCATCCTGAGACACTTTCGATGCAAAATGAGACACTTTTCGAAACATATCGTGACACTATAAGATTTAAGAGAAATAAAGAGAATGAAGAGAAACAGCAAGACAACCAAGACACCCCCCCAGAAACTAAAGAACTAGCAAAAACATGCCATACAGAGGGGGGGGCTGCGCGGGGGGTTATCACGCTCTATGAGGCAAATATAGGGCCCGTGTCTACCATGTTGGCTCTCGCGATAGATCAAGCGCTCAACCAATACGAGGAACGCTGGGTACGGGATGCGCTGATCCTAGCCGTTTGTGCGGGCGGCTCATGGTCTACGGTGCAGCAAACGCTCATTACCTGGCAACGCCAGGGCTATCAGCTTCCCGAAAACGTCACGATTTACGACCTCTACCAATATCACCCCCTATTCCCCCAAGTGTGGCAGGCTGTGAAAAACAACAAAGCTGCTGATCCGCCTGCTACAGAAAATACAGAGGGCGTTATCCCCGAGTCTGCACCCTCGGCGTGTGTCTCCCCTGCCGTCTCCGACGCAACGCCGGACGCCGCTAACGCCGCCGTCCCCGACGCAACGCCGGACGCCGCTAACGCCGCCGTCCCCGACGCAACAGCGGACGCCTCTAACGCCGCCGTCCCCGACGCAACGCCGGACGCCGCTAACCCTGCCGTCTCCGACGCAACAGCGGACGCCGCTAACGCCGCCGTCTCCGACGCAACAGCGGACGCCGCTAACGCTGCCGTCTCCGACGTAACGCCGGACGCCGCTAACGCTGCCGTCCCCAGCGCAACGCCGGACGCCGCTAACCCTGCCGTCTCCGACGCAACGCCGGACGCCGCTAACCCTGCCGTCTCCAACGCAACAGCCGACGCCGCTAACCCTGCCGTCTCCGACGCAACAGCGGACGCCGCTAACGCCGCCGTCTCCGACGCAACAGCGGACGCCGCTAACGCTGCCG
>DAOTVD010000012.1:0-15191 GCA_034437075.1 Anaerolineae bacterium | reverse complement strand
ACAACCAACGTTTTGCCCGCCAACAGAATATTCGTCGCGCGGATGATGCCGTCTAGTGTGCTTTGGCCCGTACCATAGCGGTTGTCAAACATGTGCTTGGTCAGGCTATCGTTGGCTGCCACAATCGGGAATTTCAGCGCGCCATCTTTGGCCATGGCCTTCAGGCGGATCACGCCCGTGGTGGTTTCTTCCGTGCCGCCGACAATATGTTCTAGCAAGTCGGTCCGTTCTTTGTGCAGCGTGCTCACCAGGTCGGCGCCGTCGTCCATGGTGATGTTGGGCTTGTGATCCAGCGCTTTGTGCAAGTGGGCAAAGAATGTGTCGTTGTCTTCACCTTTTTTGGCATAAACGGGAATTTCGTTGTGCGCCACCAAGGACGCGGCGACATCGTCTTGCGTGCTCAGCGGATTCGAGGCCACTAGCACAACATCGGCGCCACCCGCTTGCAAGGTCTGCATCAGGTTGGCCGTTTCGGTGGTGACATGCATACAGGCGGACATACGCACACCCTTAAACGGCTTTTCACTATCGAAGCGGTCGCGGATGCTGGCCAGCACTGGCATTTCTTGGGCGGCCCATTCAATGCGTAGCTTGCCGCCGGGCGAAAGGTCAATATCTTTAATATCGTACTCGTTAGCCATGATTTACTCCTTTTGGCTGGTATCTCACCGATCAAAAATGATGAAGTATGCGGTTATTTTCAGGATCATGTTTGCAATAAATGGGCCGGGCCTTCGATGAAATCCGAATAAACCCGAAAGCCCAGATTCTTATAGGCGCGAATGGCGGGTAAATTATCTTGTTTGACGTTGAGCACCACCCGACTGATCCCCATCCCGAAAAGGACGGCAACCACCGCGCTGGTGGTGATCTGCGCTAGGCCGCGTCCGCGCCAACTGGGTTGGGTGAACACATTTCCCACTGCCGCGATATTCTCTGCTTGGGAGGCAATATGGGTACCCGCTGCCGCGATAAGCTGCCCGTCTTGCGCGGCCACCGCGCCCATAAACACGCCTTGTTCAATTTGATCTGGCGAAAACGCGACCACGTTTTCGCCGGGCTCGGCGGCTTGGGCGTATAGGTGATTGAGCATTGCCGTATGCGCGCGGTGCAGGCGCTGAAGCGTTAAGGGCGTGGGTAACGCCCGCCCGCAGGCTCGAAATTCCCCCGGCAGGAGGACCATGCGGTGCAGGTCGTGCAAGTGGGGGGCGGTGTAGTAGCGCGTTAGCAAGTCGTCAAAGTTGCCTGGTGCCAGGCAAAAAGACTCCTGCGGGAGCGAGATGTCTTTCATGATGGCGGCAACGGCTTTGGCATCCCCGCCTAGCGTCAAAGATGGAATTTCGAAGCCATGAAAAAACAGCACAAAACCGCGCAACTGCTCGCCCGCGAACGCGCACCAGAAATCACTATGCGGCCAGTTGACGTCGTCCAGGTCGCCCAGAGCATAGGCGTAGACGAAGGCATCCTGGTTCATAAAGGTGCGCAATAGCGCGCGGTCGTCGCAGTGCTGGATACGATACATAGCTAGCGCAGCAACACGTCCAACTGACCGCCGTCGTCGAATTTGCTTTCCTGGCGAAAGCGCGCCACAAACTCGGCGGGGGTGGGGTGATGCGCTTGCGTGCCGAAGTTTTCCAGCGCGTACGCGCCCATCAGCGCGCCCATCCGCCCGCTAACGGCCCAGTCGAAGCCGTGGCTCAGGCCACTGAGCAACCCGCCGCGAAAGGCATCCCCCGCGCCGGTGGGGTCAGTGATTTCGTTGGGTATAAAAGCAGGGATATGGATGGTTTCATCCGAGGTGTAGATGTTGGCCCCGTCTTTGCCCAAAGTATGGACAAACGTAATGCCCGCATCGCGCAGGCTATCCACTGTGAAGCCGGTCTGGTTCTGGATGATTTCCCACTCGTATTCGTTGCAGGCTAGCAAATAGCAGCCTTCGATACCGTGGCGCAGTTCATCCCCATTCAGGCGCGCGACTTGCTGGCTGGGGTCGTAAATATACCGGATGTTGTGCGCTTTGCATTCGTCCACATGGCGGGCCATGCCGCGCGGGTCGTTGGGCGAGATGACGACCATGTCTGGCGCACTATGGACGACATCAAAAATGCCATATTCGCCCGCCAGGCCCATGGCCCCGGCGTAGAAAAACGCGATCTGGTTGTTGTCTAGGTCGGTGTTGGCGAAAAACGACCCCGTGAAGACCGTGTCAATCACAATCACGGTAGAGGTATCGACGCCGACGGCTTCGAGCCGCTCGCGATAGTCTTCGAAATCGTGCCCGACCGTGCCGAACAAGCGCGGTCGCCCGCCCAACAGGGCCATCGTATAGGCGATGTTGGCCGAAACGCCTCCGTCGTGCCGCTGCATGTCTTCGGCCAAGAAGCTTAAACTCACTTTATCCAGCGATTGTTCCACGAGCAATTCGCGGAAACGCCCCGGAAAGCGCATCAAATAGTCGTACGCGATGGAACCCGACAGCAAAATATCCATAAGTCGTTATCGTGTGTGTCTCTTTATATTTTGAGCAAAACGTGAGAAGTATACATGCTTCGTGCGGAATGTCCAAGTGCAGAGGCGGACGCCCAACGCGGCGCCCGCCCCGTGATTAGTCATCTTCAGAAGCTTCTGCCGTCGCGTCGGGCGTTGGTTCGGCAGTGGCGTTTTGTTCGGCCTCTAGCGCTTCTTCGGCGGCTTCGGCTTCTTCTTGCATCCGCCGTTCGGCGGCCAGGGCGAGTTCTTCCTCGATGCGTTCATACACATCGCTACGCGCCAGGCGGATTTGATCGAAGGCCGGGACGGCCAGATTCAGCAGTTCGAGTTGGTTAATGGCCGCCTCGCTGAGCAACGACCAGGCGAATGGCGCGCCCGCTTCTTCCCCAAACGTGCGGTTGGGGATATAGGCGTGGAAGTTCGCCGCTAGGGGATAGCTGCCATCTAGCAGGGTTTCGGCGCGTGGTGCGATACACCCCGCGCCCGCGTCCACTTCTAGCAAACGCAGGTTGTCGCGCGCGTCGCTATTTTGGTAATCGTCCCATCCGATGATTGCCAGGCCCGCGCCGCCTTCCAGATTGGCGAGGGCTTGCGCGCGCCATTGGCCGGGGGCGGCCACGTCAATGGGGTTGTAGATGACGTTGTCGTCGCGGTCGCTACGCGGGAAGGCGTTTTCGGCCCCCGCCAGGCGCAGTAGCCAGTCGATTTCTGCCGTGCTACGGTCGGCCATGAAGACAAACAGCGGCGTATCGGGCGCGTCGTCCGTCAGGGCCTGCCAGGTTGTGGGTGCGTCATCCGCTTCCGTATCATCTTCATCCGCATTTGTGGGGAAGGTCGCGAAGGCGCGCGCCAGCGTTTCGACATCCAGGCACGTGGGCAGGTCTTCTTGATCAGCATCCACCGCGAAGACAAAGGCTTGTGTACCGATGGAGAGTTCGTAGGCTTCGACGTCATTTTCGTCGCAGGTACGCGCTTCGGCCACGGTGCTAAAAAGGGCGTCGGCTTCGCCCGCGCACAGGGCCTGCCAGCCTGCATCCAGGCCCAGCAAGCTAAAATCGGTGCTGGCGTTGTCGTTGCTGGCGTTGAAATTGCCGACCATGGCATTAATGACGGGCACGGCCAGCGGATCGCCCACCAGCACGACCGTTCCTTCGGGGGTCGGGTTCAGCGAAGGCGGCGAACTGGGGCGCGAGAAGGTGCGCCCGGTGTTGGGCGTGGTCAAGTTGGCCGCGTTGCGCGTCTGGGCATTGTCGGTAATGGGGGTAAAGCCCAACGTCGTGGCGGTGTCTTGCACGAGACCACTATTCGCAACTTGCAAGAAGTCGGCAAAGCTTTCGTTTTCTAGCGCAGATGTCGCCGCGTAGAGCACCAGCGGACGATGGGCCGCATAGGTGCGCGTTTCGATATTCAACGCCGAAGGCGGATGGCAGGTCGCGTCGGTGGGGTTGCGGATTTCTAGCGGCAGAACGCTTTCGCGCTGGTTGTCGTCCAGGGCTAGCCAATCGTGCAGGGTCATGTAGCCGACACCGCGCGCATCTTCGGCGCTCAGGGCGTCGATAATCGCGGCGGGGTTGTCCTGAATATCTAGGTCGGTGCGCAGTTCACCACTGGGCAGAATGGCGCTGAAGGCCACGGCGGCGCGGCTATCCGACGGCAGGCTATACACCGCCAGCGCATCGGGGTCAGCGTTGGGGTCAATTTCGGTGGTTTGGGTGGTGGCGCCCTCGGCAGTCAGGCCGAAGATGGTGTCCAGGTCGCCCACTGTAACGCACGGCACGCCCAAATCGGCGGCGGCGGGGTCGGTTTCGGGCGCGGTCAGCAGCACCACAATCCCCTGATAGGCCGCCATATATTCTACGTAGTCTACGTCATTATCTTCGCACAGATTTGCTTCATCGTCGTTGATGTAGCGCGTGGACATCACCGCGCCGCGTTCGCCCGTGCACAGGGCTTCGAAGGCTGCGTTCGGGCCGTTGGTTTCCAGAGTAATTGCGGGGTCTGTCTCGGTGACATCCGCATAGTTGCTCAGTAATTCGGCCACTAGGTCTTCCATAAAGAGCGACCCATCAATGGTTACGGCGTCGGGTTCTTGGGCGTTGGCCCCCAGCAGACCCAGGCTCGCCAGCAACCCGGCCAATATGCAGATACGCCAAAATCTCAGCATAGCGGTAGTTTCTCCTCGGTACTTTCTTGTGATGTATGTGTCACGAGCCAAGCGAAGATTGTACACCCTGGCCGGGTAAGTTCCAAGCCACAACCGCCCGTGTTAACCGGGCACGCCTTCTAGGCGCAGAATATGCACCTGCCCACTTTGCCCCCCCGCGACGAGTGTCCGGCCATCGGGGGTGATGGCTAGGCTATGCAAGGCGCCATCCGCGATGAAGTTAGCGACCATTTGGCGCGTTTGCAAATCCCAGATTTTCAGACTGTGGTCAAAAGATATGGTGATCGCATAGCGGCCATCGGGGGTTAATCCAATATCAATGATGGCTTCGGTGTGGCCTTTCAAGTGGAAGGCTTCTAGCCCGGTGGCCAGTGTCCAGACACGCACGACCAAATCGGCCCCCACCGAGACGATGCGCGTGCCGTCGGGCGTAACGGCCATCCCCGCGACTTGTTCGGTATGCCCGCGCAAGACGGCCAATTCGCGTCCGTCGCGCACATCCCACAGTTTGAGCAGGTTATCTTGCCCGGCGGAGAGTAAGCGTCCATCCGGCAAGGGCAAAAGTACATACACGGGGCGTTTATGACCGCTGAGGGTGCGCACGACTGCGCCTGTTTCCACGTCCCAGACTTGCAAGGTCGTATCGAAGCTGTCCATCTCGCCCGATTGGGGAATGATGGCCGAAACGGCCAGGTCACCTTCGGGTAAAACGACTGTTTGGAGCACGCGCTCGGCGCTGCCATAGAGCGCCATCCGTTCGGCCCCACTGGCCAAATCCCAGATGCGCAAGGTCGTATCCAAGCTCACATGCACCATGCCTGCGCTACTGATGGCCAGGCGTCCATCTGGCGTCACGATGACGGATTCGACGCGGTCGCTATGGCCGCTGAGCGTATGCACTTCTTGCCCCGTCGTGATTTCCCATAGCTTGAGTGTCATATCTTCCGAAGAGGAGATAACATGTTGCGAGTCAGCCAGGGCCACAACCTTCAGCACGGCGCCAGTATGGCCATACAACGTATGCACGGCCTCACCCGTTTCGATATCCCAGACTTTGAGTGTGTAATCTTCGCTGGCAGAAATCGCATAGCGCCCGTCTGGGGTGATAACGGCGCTCGTGACCGTATCGGTGTGGCCGCGTGGGGCGGGGGCACTTCGGCATTCAAGTGTTTCAAAATAATGGCGATGGCGCTATCCGCGCGAAAGGGCACATCGCCAGTGAGCATTTCGTAGAGCAAAATGCCCAGCGCATAAATGTCGCTGCGCGCGTCAATGTCGCCGCCTTCGGCTTGTTCGGGCGCGATATACAACGGCGTGCCGACAATCCCATCATCGGTAAGCGTGCCGCGCGAGTCTTTGCTGCGCGCCAGACCAAAATCCCCCAATAGCGCGTTGCGGCTGTCATCCAGCAGCACATTAGCGGGCTTGATGTCGCGATGTAACACGCCATGCTGGTGCGCATACGCGATGGCGTCCGCGACTTGATAAAACAGGCGTAGCGCGTCATCAATTTCGAGCCGGTCGATTTCGCGCATATAGTCCCGCAAGGTGCCTGTGGCGACATAACGCATCACCAGATAGGTAATCCCGTCTTGGTCGCCATAATCATAAATGGGCAAAATGTGGATGTGTTGCAAACTGGCAATCACCCGCGCCTCACGCTCGAAACGGGCCAGCGAGACATCATCAATGGCGATGCCTTGCAAGACCTTTACGGCAACTTCGCGTTCAGTGGCGGCATGGTAGGCCCGGTAGACGGTCGCATAGCCGCCTGCGCCAATTTGGGCCCGGATTTCATACGCGCCGAGTCTTGAACCGACCAGTTCGGACATGGCTTCCTCTGCTCTGTTTGGGTCGAAGGCCGCTAGGTGCCTATGGAACTTGGGCCATTGCTCAGAACCTGCTATGATGAGCGGGTAGTACGCCCATATTTTAGCATGGACACGCCACCGCTGCTTGTGGCGCCAGATAGACAACACTTTTGATTTTACCTGAGCATTCGCATATGGCGCGGTTGGTTTCGGTGCGGCCTACGCTGCGCATGCATACTGTGATCGCAGGCCCCTATGGCGGCGCTCCGGTGGTTTTGTTGCATGGTTATCCCGAGTTCTGGTGGAGTTGGCGTCACCAATTGCGTTTTCTGGATGAGGGCGGTTGGCGCGCTATCGCGCCGGATTTGCGCGGCGTGAATTATTCCGACAAACCGGCGACAGGTTATGATCCCCCAACACTAGCCGGGGATTTGCTGGGCTTGTTAGATGCGCTGGACCTAACCCAAGCGGTATTTGTGGGGAATGATTATGGGGGTGTGCTGGCCTACATCCTGGCCTTGCTGCATCCGCAGCGCGTACGCGCGCTGGTGGTGCTGAACACCATGCACCCGGCGCGCTGGCCCAGTTCGCGCCTCAGCGGGCGTAACCCTATGCGCATTATCGCCTTTATGACCCTGTTGGGGCACGCTATCGGCGGGCCGTTGCTGCATGTGGCGAATCAGTCGCTGGGCATCGGTGGCGGAATGGGTTGGTTAGCGCATCAAAAAAACGCGCTGCCGCATAATGTGCGCGTTGCGTATAGCCAAGCCTATGCACGTTCAGGCCGCACGGCCACGGCCTATGCGCCCGCGCTAGCGCGCTGGCTGCGCGATGATATGCCCGAAGACCTGACGATTACGCATCCGACCTTGGTATTGTGGCCCGAAAAAGACCGCTCCGCGCCGGTTTGGTTGACCCACGGTATTCACGAGACCATCCCCCGGGCGCAGGTTGTGATCATCCCCCAGGCCGGGCATTGGGTGCAGCAAGAACAACCCGCCGCCGTAAACGCGGCCCTAACGGCCTTTCTGCGTGATCTACCCTAAACACTTTTACCAATTTCAAACGGACGGCAGTCCGTTTTTGTGTTATATTTGAAAGGCTAGAAGATGTCGTTATAGGAGATTAGGTAAGATGGCCAACGTGTTGCAGTCCCCATTCAGTAGCGTCGTGCAAGCTGGGTTTGTCTCCGGTGCGCCGTACCAACATTTCAGCGCGGAGCAATTCCCGCTGATTCAGCCCATTCATTGGCTGACCTCGCATTTCGCGGTTGGCGGTTGGAGCCCGTTGCAACGCCTTAGCGGAATGCTTACCGCCCACATGACGCGCGTAGCGCCGCATAACGGATTCACCTGGCATCCACATCGCGGGCTAGAAATTTATACCTGGGTGCTGGAAGGCAAACTCTATCACGAGGATACGACGGGCGGAGCCGGGGAAATCGGCGCGGGGGAAATCCAGCGCATGTTCAGCGGCCAGTGGATCGAACACCAGGAGCTTAACCCGTGGGATGAACCCGCGCGTGTGATCCAGATTTGGTATGTGGCCGACCCGGCTTCGCGCGATATTGAGCCGCATTACCAGCAATTACGCGGCACAGAACTGCCCCAGGCAACCGAAGGCGACGCGCGGATTTTTCGCCTGATTGGCGATGGCTCGCCCATGGAACAACATATGCTGGGGCGTCTGAGCGCCACACAAGTCCCTGCGGGAGGTCGCACAATGGTCGAGGCACCGCGCCCGGGTGAAGACCTCTTTTTGTATGTGACCGATGGTTCCGGCGCAACCCGATACAACAACACAAGCAACGCGCTAGGCCAGTATGATGTCATCTTGGCCGCGCCAAATGTCGGTGAAATCAGCATCAGCGCCGGAGATGACGAACTTCATTACCTGAGCTTTTATTTACCCAGCTTTTTATCGGTTTAACCCTGCGTAGCAGTCAGGATGGGCAGCGTATGAGGCTGCCCATCTGGGATAGTTATGCAATTTCGGGCATGTTCAAGCGCGCGACACTCCGCTCCCACAAGCCGTGCCGCAGGTCGGCGTCATCCGCTAGTTTGTTATGTTTCACCACGCGCTTGCGCTCGAAGTAGGCCCCGTGGGTGTAGGCCACTTTGGGCGAGGTCGCGACATAGGTCGTGGTGACCGCACCCGCGTTCGGTGGGCGGAAAAACGCCGACATTAACCAGCCCATGGGCACATCGCGCAGTAACTTCGTGCGGATGATCCCCGGATGCAGGCAATTGACCGTCACATTTGTGTCGCCCAGCCGCGCCGCGAGTTCCAGCGTAAACGCCACGTTCATGAGCTTGGTATCTTGGTACTGTGACCAGCCGAAATTGCTATACGGGCGCTGGGCACGTTCCAGGTCATCCAGCACGAGTTCGCCATATTGGTGCACGGTGGATGAGACATTCACGATGCGGGCGGGCCCATTGGCGCGCAGGGTGGGCAACAAGCGCTGGGTCAGCAAAAAGGCCGCCAGATGATTGACCATGAATTGCATTTCGATGCCATTGGCCGCCAAGGTGCGCTCGCGCGGGATGATGACCGCGTTATTGATGAGCACATTCAGCCTGGGAAATTGGTTGATAACCACCGCGCTCAATGTGTCGATGGCATCCACATCCGCAAAATCGGCCAGAAGTAAATGAACGTTCTGGTTTTTCGTCTGTTCGATGATCTCTTGCCGAGCGCTTTCGCCCCGATTGGCGTCCCGCGCATGCATGATGACCGTGGCCCCTTTTTTGGCCAGGGCGCGCGCGGTTACTTTCCCGATGCCCGAATTGGCACCTGTAATCAAAACGACATGCTCTACCATGATACTCCTTGCTGCTAGACTACAAAGGTGGTTTAAGTAAAAAGTGTGAGGTTTCATGGTCAACTATAGCTTAACCCACGTATAATGAGGGTAAAGATAGACACCAATTTGAGATAATTTTATGTTAAGAGAACCGACTCTCAAGACGGCTTCGGCTAATGGCCATTGCACGGCCACGTTTGATGTTATCAACCCTGTAACGGGCGACACATTGCGTACGTTGCCCCAACACGGCCCGGCGGAGGTCGCGGTTGCGGTGCGCCGCGCGCGCGAAGCCCAACCCGCTTGGGCGGCGTTGGCCCCCAAAGAGCGCGCCCGGATGTTGCGCCGTTTCGGGACGCTGTTGCTCAAACATCAGAAGCGCGTGGTGGATACCCTCGTCGGCGAGACGGGTAAAGATCGCCGGGGGGCGACTGTCGAAGCGGTGTTGGTGGATGGTGCTTGCGACTATTACGGGCGGCACGCGCCCCGGTGGCTAAAATCCGAAAAACGCGCCTCCGCCAACCCGCTGATTTATTCCGCGCGGTTGCATCATAGGCCCTACGGCGTAGTCGGGAATATTTGCCCCTGGAATTACCCCCTGCTGCTGATGATGCTGGACATGGTGCCCGCGCTGATCGCCGGGAATGCCGTGGTCGTCAAGCCGAGCGAGGTCACGCCGCTGACGGCCTTCGAGGTGGCCGACCTGCTGCGCGAAGCGGGCTTGCCGGATGGACTATTCGGCATTGTCACGGGCGATGGCCAAACGGGCGCGGCGCTCATTGACGAGGTCGATTATGTCATGTTCACGGGCAGCACGGCCACCGGGCGCCGAGTAGCGATGCAATGCGCCGAGCGCCTGATCCCTTGTTCGCTGGAACTGGGCGGTAACGATCCGTTTATCGTGCTGGATGATGCTGATTTGAATCTGGCCGCCGCGTATGCCATCAGCGCGGGGACGCTCAACGCTGGGCAAGCCTGCGTGGCGGCGGAGCGTGTCATCGTAGAAGAAAACGTCTACGATGTGTTTATGAAGCAACTTTTGAAATGGCACAAGCGCGTAACCATCGGCACGAGCAAGAAACATGTGATGGGCAGCCTCATCAACCAGCGCGAATTTGACCGGGTGCGCGAACACATCGCGGATGCCGTCGAGCGCGGCGCGCGGGTGGTCGCGGGGGGAAACCCGCTACCCAAGCTCGGGCCATTGTTCCATGATGTGACCATTTTGGCCGATGTAACGCCCGACATGCGCGTGATGCAAGAGGAAACATTTGGCCCGGTTATCCCGGTCATTAAAGCGAAAAATGTCGAAGACGCCATCCGCTTGGCCAACGATACGCCCTATGGGCTCTCGGCGGCGGTGTGGAGCAACAATCGTCAACGGGCGTTTCGGGTGGCGCAACGCTTGCAAAGTGGCGTGGTGAATATCAATACGGTGGTCGCGGGTGATTTTGGGACGATAGCGTTACCCTCCGGCGGCGTGAAGGATAGCGGCATTGGGCGGCGCAATGGCAAAGAAGGTTTGCTGAAATACACCCAGAGCTTAGGCATCGTGCGCGATGATCATCCGCTGCCCATGTTTGACCCCACGCTGAACAACCGCCGCACCGTATTTTTGATGAAGCTGAATCGCGTCTTGGGGCGCGTGTTTCCATTTCTGGCGCCCTAATTTGCTCACATGAGCGCGACGGGGGATTGTCCCCTGGCGGGGATTTCGCCGCGTAAGACGGCGCGCAAGGCCAGCAAGGCGGGCTCGGATGTGCCATAGGTCATTAGGTAGGTTTGGGCGCTGGGGGCCGCGAGAATATCATACGGCGAACGCAATGCAACCAGGATGCTGCGGTCGAGGGGCAGGGCATTCAACAGGGCTACCGTGGCGGGGCTGCTGGTCACATCCAACGAGCAGCAAATGATCACGCCGTCCCCCACTTCGGCCATAATGGCCCCCATGTTCGCATTATCCCGATGGTAGGCTAGGGCCCGCATGCCGGGCCAGCCCGCTGCTAATACGCGCGCGGCGGCGGGTACCTCGGCGGGGAAGATTAGCGTCGGCGGCGCGGCGAGGTCTGCCAGAGGCAGCAATCCGGCGTCATCCCGCAATAGCGTGACCGACTCGCGCGCGACTTGGGCAATCAGCGCGCGATGATCTGCTGTGGGCAAGCGTTGGAGCGTGTTTGCCGCGTCCAGTGGCGACCAATCTAGCAGGCCAAAGCGCTCTTTGATGGCCAATACACGCCGCGCGGCTTCATCAATGCGGCTTTCGGGCAGCAGGCCGCTTTCCACGAGGCGCACCACAAGCTCATATTGTTCCCATTGCGTGGCAACGGAGGGCGCGCGCCCATCCGGCAGGGCACCATAGGCGAGCATATCCACCCCTGCGAGCAAGGCATCGCGCAGCACATACACCGGATTATCGCGTGCTTCGGCCACCGCGCCCATCGTTAATGCATCGGAGAGCAAGACGCCCTCAAACCCGAATTCGCCGCGTAGTAAATCGGTCATGATGGGCGCGGAAAAGGTCGCGGGGGTGCTATCCAGGGCTTCGTAGAGCACATGTGCGGTCATCATCGCGCCCATCTCATCCCGGATGCCCGCCTCAAAGGGGGCCATGTTTGCGCGCAAATCGGCGGCGCTGTGGGATACCACGGGCAATGTAAAGTGTGAGTCTTCCAGCGTGGCGCCATGGCCGGGAAAATGCTTGCCTGTGGCGATGACCCCCGCCGCCTGACTGCCGCGCACGAAGGCCGCGCCGTGTTCGGCCACCCGCGCGGGGTCGTCCCCAAAAGCGCGCACGTTGATGACCGGGTTAAGTGGTTGGCTGTTGACATCCAACACGGGTGCTAGATTCATATTCAAGCCACAGGCGCGCATTTCCACGGCTAACGCTGCGCCGATTTGCGCGGTTAGCTCAGGATTGTTCGCTGCGCCCAAGGCCATCGGGTTTGGAAACTCGCCAAAAGGGGCGCTTTGTAAGCGCGCGACGCGCCCGCCTTCTTGATCGACAGCCAGAAAAAGCGGTGCCGGGATGCCATTGGCCAACGCCGCGCGCTGAAGATCGTTTGTGAGCGTGGTCAGGGTTTCGGGGCTGCCGATGTTGTAGCGAAAGAGGGCTAACCCACCGGCACTGGCCTCCGTGATAAGGCCGCGCATGTCGGCGGTGAGGCTTGTCCCTGGCACCGAGAATAGGAAAAGCTGCCCGATCTTCTGGCGGAGCGTCATCTGGTTTAAGAAAGCATCCACGCGACCCGAGTTCGCCGCCAAGCGCGGCAAGGCAACCCCCAACCACCCCAGGATTAGCCCGCGCAAGACATCCCGTCGCCCGATCATTATGGCAGTTGGGTTTTCTTGCCGCCAGGCAGCCATCCCCGGGCCCGGCGCCACATCCGCCGCAGGGGGTTTTGCATGTCGCGGTGGAGCGCGCTAGCGGCGTCTTCTAGGGCGAGCTCGTGGCCATAGAGCGTTCCCAATTGAGGGCGTACCCGGTGCAGCCAGATGAACAAATCGGCGGGGGTACGCTCGGGGAAATTGGCGATAATGTCTTCATCTTCGATGATGCGGATTGTTGGCGTGTAGACCAGATCGTACCAGCCTGTCACGGCTTCTTGCCAGACATCCGCAGGTAAGGCCCCGGTAACCATATCCTGCTGAAAATGGGCGATCTGGTGCAGCAATTCGCGAAAGCCCCCCGGCAGCGTAACGTCAATTGCATGTTCGGGGCGCAGGTCATCCAGGCGTGTGGCTTCCAGAAAATCGAGCTTTTCGTACTGGCGGATGAGGTCGTCGATCCCCGTATGGGGGTCGATGCCCGCTGGCACAGGATATTCCCATACATCGGCCTCAATGGTCTTCAGGCCCAACTCATTGGCCACCGAGACGCGATGATTACCATCTTTGACGAAATACGCATCGCCCACTTTATAGACTTCGATAGGCGGGATCAGCGCGTTTTCGGGGTCGATGTACAGGCTGGCGATGCGTTGCCAGCGTTCTTCCATTTTTTTGGTGGTGGGCAAGAATGCGCCTAAAAAGTCGCTATAGCGGCCCACGCTGCCGACGATCTGCGATAGGGGGATTTCGTGTTTGCCCCCATAACGTGGGTTACGGAGCTTGAGCCGCCGCGCCAGGGTTTCGAAATCGTGCAAGTGCGGGTCACGGCCCAGCAGCGCGCTACTGACCTGGGCCCAGAAGGCTTTGCGGCGGGCGGCGTCCCAGGCTTGGTGTGCTTCGTAGATAGCGTAGGGTTTATCGGACATGAACGCCTCACGGGTCAATCTGACGACCGGGTAACCACTTTTTGATCTGCTAGCCGATACGGCGCAACCGGCTGGTTTGTTCCTCGGTGTTGATGGCTTGTACAGCGCTCGTCAGATTGGCGGTTAGCGTCTTGGTGATAATTGAAGGTCATGCAAGCTCCTGACTGACGATATTGCCCCCGCCTAGGCAGCGATCCTCAATATAGACTACAGCGCCCTGCCCAGGCGTGATGTCGCGGCGCGGTTCGTCAAATTCTACGCGAAATTGGTCGTCATCCAACAGCGTGACCGTCGCTGGCGCAGGGGTCGCCTTATACCGGATTTTGACCGAAGCGCGGAAGGTGTCTTGTGCGGGCTGGCCATTGATCCAGTTGGCGCGGTTGGCCGTCAAGGCACGGGCGCCGAGTTCTTCGCGGGTGCCGACGATGAGTGCATTGGCGGCATGGTCTAGGCGCAGTACGTATAGCGGCTCGGCATAGCTAACGCCCAACCCCTTGCGTTGGCCGATGGTGTAATTCGGCAGCCCGGTATGCTGGCCCAACACGGTGCCATCGCGCATTTTGATCTCGCCGGGCGCGAAGATGCCCGCGTCGGCATGGTCGCGCAAAAAGCGCCGATAATCGCCATCACCCAAGAAGCATAAATCCTGGCTATCGCCCTTGGAGGCCACGCCCAGGCCGAGGTCATCCGCGATGCGGCGAACTTCGGGCTTTTCATAATCGCCAATCGGGAACAGCGCCCGGTTGATTTTCTCCTGCGTGAGCACGCTCAGCACGTAGGATTGATCTTTGCGCGGGTCGCGGCCCATGTGTAGGCGATGGTTACCTGCTTCGTCACGAGTAATGCGCGCGTAATGCCCAGTCGCCAGATAATCCGCATCCATGGCTAGGGCGTGGTTCAGCAGCCAATCGAAACGGATATGACGGTTGCATTCCAGGCACGGGTTGGGCGTGACGCCCCGGCTGTGTTCGTCGATGAAAAACTGCACGATCTTCTGCCGGAAGACGTTTTTGGTGTCGATGACATAAAACGGAATATCCAGCAGATTCGCAATACGGCGCGCGTCGGCCATTTGGTCGGGCGTGCAACAACGGTTATGCCCGCCATAATCAGCGGCGGTATCTTCGGCCCACAGGCGCATCATCATCCCGATGACGTTGTAGCCTTGCTCTTTCAGCAGGGCCGCCGTAACTGAGCTATCGACGCCGCCGCTCATGGCGACGACGACTGTGGTATTGTGGTTCGTGTTCATATCCTCGATTGTAGCATTCTTAGGGCACTTCTTTGAGAGGTTTTTTCGTTGGAATCTGGCCTGACGCTGGCCTTGGACGCGCGGGGGGGATACAATGGCGCGGATGACAAACACGCGATGTGCTTTGGCTATGATAGAAGGCGGAATCCACCATGCGAGGGAATTGGTTTTTAGGGGGGCTCATTGGTTGTGCTACCCTGTTGACGGCCTGTGCGGGATGCTACGCGATCATGACGTTGGTGTTGACGACGGACAGTGATTCCTCAGCCCGCGTTGCTATCGATGCTACCGTGCAAATGACCCCGACGCAGACGGTCGTCCCACGCCCGAACACGCCGCAGCCAAGTGACGTGCCAAGCACAGAACCCACACCAGAAGCGCCCAGCGGCGAGCCCACGCCCACGCCCGTGCCCTT
>DAOTVD010000011.1:0-4610 GCA_034437075.1 Anaerolineae bacterium | reverse complement strand
TCCCCCGCGCCAGCATCGCGCCGATCATCTGCGCTTTACGATTTGCGCCGGGCACTTGTCGCGGGTCGATGTCGGGCGTCATGAATGCAAACGCGGCTTCCATAAATTCATCCGTGTTGGGTTTGTCGTAAAAGGCCCACCAGAAAATCCCATCCGGCTTCGTGTCACCCTTTTGGATGTGGTCAATCCAGCGCCGCGCCAGGCTGGATTTTCCCTCGCCGCCATAGCCGATGAGTCCCGTGACGAGCGTCTTCGGGTCGGCATAATCGGCAGTGATGCCGCTCATCAGGGCCTCGCGCCCGACCCATTCATCAAAGAGCCTGGGCGCGTTGTTGAGTTGAATCGGCTGGGCGGGTGCGGCCAAAGCGCGAACCTGGCTTTTTTCGGTGTCATCCAGGGCGTTGGGCTGGCCTGCGGTGGTCGGTTCGTCCTCGTCTTGAAGGGGCAAGTTCAGCGGGTCGAGGCTCAGCACGCGGGCATTCGTGGCCCAAGCCACGTCGCTATCTTCGATGCGTCCGGCGGCATTCCAGCGCGAGGTAATCAGCCCCACGATGAGATTGCGGTCTTGGTCGAGCACCGCCGCGCCACTCATCCCGCCACGCACCTTGTTCGTATCCAGTTCGTAGAGGGGAGCGTGCCGTTTGTGGTCGTGCTCGTCGTCAATCGCGCCCAGAATTTCGCCTGTCGCATAGCGTGAATTTTTGCTCCCAAGTTCGGCATAGCCATAGGCGCGAAATTTATTGCCTTCGCTGCCCTCGGAGCGTCCGATTTTGGCGGCGGGCAACGCGGGCGGCAATTTGTCATCGGCGAGTTGCAGCAGCACCACATCATCATCCTTTTGGGCAAAACACCCGATGATTTTGGCCGTGCGGCGTTTGTCTTCGTCGCGCTGTTCGGCGGGGTAGTAGACCGCGACGGTCTGCCCCGGTTCGCAGTCTCGCGGATGTTTTCCGAGCGCGGCTTGGATCACATGCGCGCAGGTCACAATTTTGCCCTTGGCGTCTACCGTGAAGCCCGTGCCCGCGATGTCGTCTTGGGCGTTGCGAATCTGCACGGTGAAGCCGCGCAGGTCTTGCAGTTTGACATTATTCTGGTCGGTCATCGTCTTTTACCCATTTTAGTTTCACGCTGATCATGGCTTCGGTGCCCGCTTTGGCCAAGAAGGCTGTGCCCATCTCGCCGCTGACGGACAGGCCAAATTGCATTTCGATTTCGGCGGGTCTTTCGGCAACATTTAACGAGGCGACGGTCTGCCGCAAGCCGCGCGCCATGTTATGAATCGTGCTGAGGGCATGGTTGATGGCCGCTTGTGAATTTTGCGCGATCACGCGCTCGATGTCCTCGCCTCGGTTGACGAGTTCTTCGCCGGGCATTTCTGCATTGACATCGACTTCAATCAAGAGGGGGGCATCGGGGTTAATCTCAAATTCTGGCATGGGGTCACACTCCTAGACAGGCTCCGTTAGTCAGTCGCCTTTTATTATGCCAAGGCGTGATTTAGGATGCAACGCGCGGCGCAAGGTGCCCAGCTTCTCATTGTCAAACGTGTCGTTTCCCGGTGCGCCACGACGCGCCGGATACCCGCCGCTGGGTCGCGGGTATCACCAGTCGCACCGCGACTGATGCGTGCTCTATGCACGCATACCCCACCCTGACGCACGTCAGGGTGCCAGGTGTTAGCCTGGCTCCGAATTTGCCCGGCCACAGCCGGACACAGCGTCGGTGCGTGGCCGCACCTCCGCTGGTGAACGGTGGTTGCACCACACGTTCACGGGCAAATTCGTCGGACGCGCGTTGCGCGTCGGTCGCGGCTCCAGGCCGCGACTAACGAGGTGCGCGCGGGGTGTACCGTCCGCTGATGCGGCGATGGTGACACCCACTCAGCACCAGAAAATCCGGCTCCCCCGGGCATGTTAAACCATTTATAACAAGGTGCAGGGGTGGTGCATCTTAAATGATGCTGTTGGCGAACGCATATCAGGCAGGAGCCAAGGCAGCAAAAGGTGAAATACGAGTAGTTGCTTTAGGTATGCCAGCCAACCAATTTATCGCTCGTGTAAGGTTCATAGCTGCCGCAGTCAAGAGGTGTTGAAGATGAGTTTTTGCCAATCCACGATAGCGAGTGCGCCGCATTCCCAATACCATACAGGCTTGTGAGATGGTACCTTCAATACCATTACGTTTGCGGTAAATTTTGCGGAAGGCTTCGGTATGTTGTTCCACTCGTCGGGCACGCAAAGCTTCTACAAGCGGTTTCGAGTGAAATCCTATGGTGCGTAAGTTGCCTTTGGTACACAGGACTTTGGAAGGACAGATACGGCAATCATTTGGGCTAAAACGAACCAGATGTTCATTGTTTCCGCGTGCGGGTACGATGTTACTCCACGTTCGACTCACTTTCCCTTCTGGGCAAACAACCTGCTTGCGCTCCCAATCGATCTGGAAGGCAGCGAGGTCAAATCCGGTTTTGGCTTTGGCTTGCCATCCAGTGGGTTCACTAACCAGACTAATCAGTTCAACACCGTAGTTGCTTTTGCTCGTGACTAACTGAGCGGCTGAACTGTAACCTTGATCGACAAGATGCTCATCCGGCAAGTAGCCTTTGTCTTGCAATCGTTCATGAACTGTATCTACCATTGGCTGATCTGCTATGGGAGCTAAAGTTGTTTCTACATGGGTGACCAGATTGGGCGTATGAGTGTTGCAGGTTTCGGAGAGATGCACTTTGTAGCCGATCCATTCAATGGTACGTTTGTTGCTATAACGAGCTTCTGGGTCAAAAGGGGACTGGATGAGTTGCTCGGCAGGCGGCAAATCCTTTCCCTCACGCCAGTCTAAGACATCATTTTCTACATAATATTGCTGAACCCAAACCTGTCGAAGCGTTTGGATCGCTTTGAGGTGCTTCAAATGGTGTGGTGTGCGTGGATCAAACCACAGAGCTTCCAGCAACTGCAGGCCATCCGTACCAATGCTTCGTGCCAATGCGCTCTGTTCTGCTTTTTCTTGAGGCAAACGATAGTCCGTTAAAGGTTGGCTATACCGTTCATACCACGGCGGCGGTGCCCAAGCTTGCAGCCATTCTGGTGCCTCCGTGGCGAGCATGTTGAGTGCATGGTACAGTGTCTGACCAACCGTGGCAACTCGATTGAGACGACGTACACTGGCGAAGATGTGAGTAGAGTCGGTGCGTTGACGTCCACCCGCGGATAAAAGACCTTGCTGTTGAAATACTGCCAACAAGCGATTGAAAATACGCTCGACATCAGGACTATCAATAAGCCGTTGGCGAAACTCACTCAATGCCGAAAAGTCAAACCCTGCGTCATCTAATTCTAGACTCAGGGCATACTTCCAATCGATCCGCGCCCTTACCGCATCGGCAGCTTGACGATCGCTCAGATTCTCCGCAAATTGCATAACACACACCAGAGCTAGCCGCCAGGGAGAGAGGCTTGATTGACCGTCTTTGGCATACAGATCGACGAATTGATCGTCCTCAAAGAAGGTACCGAACACATCACGCATTTGCATATACACATTCCCTTTGGGAAAGGCTGCTTTAGCTACTCTGGCTGTCAATTCTGGCACATCTGAGATCGGCTTGGGGTGAATGGACATTCGCTTTGACTTCCTTAAATCTTCACTTCTAATAGCGTCGATTTTACCTTGTTCCGCGTTCGCCAACAGCATCATTTAACCTGCACACCCTCGCACCTTGTTATAAATGGTTTAACGTAACTGCTTACGTGCAACCTTTAATCCAAAAACAAGCGCCAACGTCATCTGGTCAGCAAGCGCGCACGCGGTTAAGGCTTTTCCAAGTTTTTAACTAAGCCCATGGCATTTGTCTCAAAAGACACACATTTTGTTTCACCCTCTCTAGGCCCTCAATGTGAACTGGGCTTAGCAGGTCGCTGCCACCAGCTATTGGGGGGATATCTGATGGTAACAGCGGAAAATAATAACACGATAGATAACCCACCCTACATTGTTACGCTACAAACGGTGCATGTGTTATTGTCCCTTCAGTCAGACCGAGGCCGAGTGCGGTTTGTTTATCCTCAACTAAGCAGGGTTAGCCGACGCCGCACGTCGCCGGACCCATAGCCAAGAAACCAACCAAGTCGTGAGCAGGGCGATGCCACAGATGATCGGCAATAACCAGGGTAATAGCGCAATGGTACTGTCAACCAGTGGCTCAGCGAGGGCATCACTTTGGCGAATCGGCAGGCGGCTGTTATCCGTCTCATAATATATCATGGTCCCAGTGACGGTTCGATCCTGAGCATTTAAACCGACCGAGAAACGGCCTGGGGCATCATTTGGCGCGGCTAACAACAGGTTGATGTTTGTATCCACTGTTGGGCCGCCCACAAAATCATACAAGAACACTTGCGCTGTGCCAGAACGCGCCTCCACACGGCCAGATGGCAATTGGCGACCACCATCCACTTCGCCGCCCCACACCGTTAACAAATCACTGTCCAGATCAAGCGCCATAAACATGTCTTGCTGTGCCAGAGAGGAAAAATCAAAGACTAGGTCAAGCGAACGATAGGTCAAGAATGATGTAATATTCAGCGGTTGTGTGCCGCCCAATAAACCCT
>DAOTVD010000010.1:0-8662 GCA_034437075.1 Anaerolineae bacterium | reverse complement strand
CCATCCGTAGTTATATCTCAACCGTGCGAAAACAAGGCCATGATGTCATGCAAGCACTCCATGATGCCTTGGCCGGCAATCCGTTTATGCCTGTTGCCCTGCCTGAGTAGTCACGCCGATTGATCTTATGTTGATTAATGGCAACTACTCAGCCCTCACCCCAACCCCTCTCTCAAACGGGCTTTCAGCCCTGGGAGAGGGGCAAAAGGTGTCGGTTTCAGGTCGTTTTCCCCCTCTACCAGCCGCAAAGCGGCGTTTGGGAGAGGGGGATTAAGGGGGTGAGGGGGAAGAATTGGCATAGCCTGAGCAGTTACTTTTCGGGTTATTTGAGCCCCTGTGAGCCGAAAATTTTTGATGCAATCGCGCTGCACTTTGCCGCGCATTATCCAGTTGGTAGCGCACAAAAATTGGCAGCATCCAGGCCAAACTGACCCTGCTCGGCGGGCGCAAGCTCGCGATTAGCGATGGCGCAAGCACGTTCTCGCCAGGCTGCATTAGCAACGTCCCAACGTTCAATGATCCCGGTGGATGTGCCCGTTACCAGGGCGTCGCCATCTGGCGAAAACGCCAGGGCCGTCACCCACCCGCCCCCTGACGATAGGCTATCGCCCAATTGCCGACCTAGCGCCACATGCCACAAGCGCAACAGTTCATCTCGCCCTCCCGAGGCCAACAAGCGCCCATCTGGGCTAAATGCTAGGCTCATGACCCAATGCGCATGGCCCCCCAAGCGGCGTACGATCTGCCCTTTCTGATAGTCCCAAATGATGATGCGGCCATCTCGCGAACCTGAGGCCAGCCAAGGCTGGGCCGGGTGAAAGGCCAGGCTGGTGATTGCTTCATCGTGGGCCATTAGGCGGGCTGGGGTTTGCCAGCTATCATCCCAAATATAGATCACCCCTGTGCGGTCACCCGCCACCAGATAATCGCCGGCGGGGCTAAATGCGAGTGCTAACACGCCAGCCGAAGCATCTTCTAGCGTGTGCAGTGGTTCATCGCTGGCCGCATCCCAGATCACAACTCGGCCATCGTCCCCGGCGGAGGCTAAATACTCTCCGGTCGGGTTAAAAGCCAGGTCAAAGACTGGCGCGATATGGCCCCGCAGCGCGGGCGTGCTAGGTCGCCAATCGGCCAATGACCACAACCCAATCTGATGATCGGCATGGCCTGCCGCCAGTAAATGCCCCCTCGGGTGGAGCGCCAAACTGGTGACAACCCCTTGCTGCGCGCTACGATGTGCTACAAGCCCCTGTGCTTCGCTCCAATGCTGTAAGCGCGGCTGGGATGTGGGGGTGGCTGCATCACCCGTAGCGATGATCACATCCCCTTCAACTGGGCGGATCAGTAAATCGTGGATCATCTGGCCTGTATTCGCCAGTTGGCCCTGAGCGGGATAAGGCAAGGTTTGGGTCCAATCCCAAGCGGCAATCTGTCCGGCGGCATCCCCGCTGAATATCAGGGTGCCATCTGCGGAAAAACGCGCCGCCCAGACTGCGGAAACGGCGTGCAGGGGTGCGCGTAGCGCTGCCCCGCGCAAAGCATCCCATACTTGGACGCTGCCATCCTGCCCGGCGCTGAGTAACCAGGGCTCTGTCGGATGAAAATCCAGGTCGCGCACCCAATCTTGATGGTCGCTCTCAAAACGCAGGAGCGCGGATGCTTGGGCCGGGCTCCAAATGGCAAGTGCCGCTTCGGCACCGCCAGACGCAAGCAACGTGCCATCGGCACTGAACGCCAAAGCCAATATCCAATCTTCATGCGCGGCTTGCCAGGTGCGGTGTGCGCGGCGGTCTTCGGCTTGCCAGAGCACCAGGTCGCGGTTCGCACCGCCGGATGCTAACCATTCGCCGTCGGGATGCCAAGCCAACGCAAATATTGTCTCGGCGTGGGCCGCCCAGCGGTGCTGTATCTCGCCGGAGGGTACAGCCCATAGGATAATTTCACCATCTGCGCCTGCGCTGGCCAGCCTGCCGCCGGAGGGATGCCAGGCGACCGCCCAAACATCATCCCCATGCGCCGCCAGGTGCTGTATATCGTCCGTGCGGGGGTTCCATAGGGTCAGCGCCCCATCCACCCCCCCTGCTGCGATCCAATCAGCATGCACCGCCAGGCTGTGCACGCGCCCCGTTAGGGCCGCAGACCGTTCGGCCACACGCACCTGGCGCAGGACATCCCACCAGACGAGCGTTCCGTCGGCGCCACCCGTGGCCATATACCGCCCATCCGCCGACCGGGCCAGCGCGCGCACTGGCTCGCCATGATGCAAGGTATACTGGCGGGGTGCGGCCTCTTGCAAGACGGTCAGCAAGCTATGTTGTGCCTCGAATGTCGTGGCCTGTTCTTGGCTGGCGAGGGCCAACAACGCGGCGATGTCGGGCTGGTCGGTTTGCAACAAGGCCAGGGCGGCTAACTCTCGCGAGCGTGCCAGGGCGGCTTGCGCGTCGGCCTGGTTACGGGCTTCTATGGCCTGGCTTTGCTGATTGACCGCCACAAGCGCCAAGCTACTCGTCAGCATGACGAGCACAACCAGGCTAACCACGGCCAACCGTACTCGGGCGCGATACCGCCCGCGCTGGGCTAGGCTGGCCCCCAAAAACGCGCGTGCTCGGGCATCCAAGGGGCGCTCCGTTTGCGTGGCCAGGTCTTCGAAGCTCGCCAAGCGGGCGCCACTCGCAAGATAGCTGGCTTCCTGCCGATGAGATTCCCATTCTCGCACGGCGAATTCAAGTTGCTGAGTGGTACGCAAGAGCAACCGCGCATCATCCAGCCAGGCTTGAAGCCGTCCCCAGGCCCCGATCAGGGCTTCGTGGGCAATCTCGACTGTGGGTAACCGCGTGGTTGGGTCACGATCAAAGGTCACGAGGCGCGCGGCTCCGAACGTATCCAAAATTTTTTGCAAGATCATCTGCTGATCCGTCAAGGCGTCAAGTGCTTGCCAGGTAACGCGCCGCCGCGTGGCTGTGCTGTCTTCATCCAAGGTGATGAGTTGTAAAAAGATGCGCCGCATCAGCGGTTGCCATTCTTCCGGCATCGCCAAAAACAACTGGTCGGCCCGTAAGGCCAATGTGCCAGAAATCCCGCCTAGCAGGTTGTAAGTATCTAAGGTCACGGGCTGCGTCCCCGCCCGCTCGACCAATTCGGTGAGCGTAAACTGTAACAACGGAAGCGCGCCGGGTTGCTGGTGCATGTCAAAAATCAGCCGCAAGACAAGTTCGGATTGTATGTTGACCCCGGCGCGTTGCGCGGGCGCTACGATCACCCGTTCCAACTCACTTTCTGTCAGCGGGAGCACGATGATCGTTTGTTGGCGTAAATAAGGCGCCAGGGCGGGGAACTGCATCGGGCGGTCGTAGAAATCGGCCCGCAAGACCAAAACCACGAACAGGCACTTGGCTTCTACGGCGGTTACGAGATTGTCAATAAAGGCGCGCTGCTGCTTCCGGGGGGCCGTTTGGGTGAATAATTCTTCGAATTGGTCGATCACGAGCAGAATTGGCGCATTTTGGGGCAGGCTCGTCTTCAGCCAGGCCAGCAAGGTCGTGGGGTCTTGCCAATCCAAAACGCCAGCGTAAGGGGCGAGCGCTAAGGTTCGCATCGTCTCGGCTAAAGTCTCTAAGGGAGCCGCGCCGGGGGTCATCTGGGCCACGTACCAAGGTTGGGTTTGCTCGCGTAAGGCAGGCACCACGCCAGCGCCAACTAAGCTCGATTTACCACTCCCGCTGGGCCCAATGATGGTCAGCAGGCGTACCGGGTCGGCAGCCGTCAGGCGAGCGATAATATCGGTCACCAAGGGTTCGCGCCCAAAAAAATCGTTTGCATCCAGGTGTTGGAAGGCGCGCAACCCCTTATAAGGATTACGCGGGTATCCGCCGGTCGTCAGCATGCGCGTGCCCCGGCCAGCACCCGCCGTGATGATCTGATCGGCAGATGTGATAGCCCCCACGAGCGATGCTTGCTGGGGGTCTAGCGGAATCTGCTCGCGCATGTTTTCGCGATAATCTGCCATCAGGGCCCGAATGGAGGGATAGCGGGCGTTGGGGCTCTTGGCCATGGCTTGCCAGAGCACCTCATCCAGACCGGGGGGTAAGTCTTCTCGGATGGCATGAATTGAAGGGACCGGCGCATGCAAATGTTGGTGCATAATCTCGATGTGCTCTGCACCTTGGAAGGGCAAGACCCCGGTCAGCAGTTCGTAGAGCATCACCCCAAACGAGTAAACGTCGCTGCGGATGGTGAGTTCTTCGCCCAGAATTACCTCTGGCGACATGTAAGGCGGCGACCCGGCGTAGTTTTGATCTGAGCCAACCCGCAGGCCGACTAACTCGCGCGCGATTCCGAAATCGGAAAGATAGACATTGCCTACACCATCCATCAGGATGTTATCCGGCTTGATGTCTAAATGCACCACACCGAGTTGGTGGGCATAGTCTAACGCGGCGGCGATCTGCTCAATAATGCTGTATGCTTGCTCGGGCGTTAAATGCGCTAAGCCATGCCGCAGATTCCCCCCGCGTAGGTAGCGCATCACGAGATAAGCGCCATCGGGGTGACGCCAATAGTCGTAGAGGGGCACGATATTGGGGTGTTCTAAACGCGCGACCATTTGCGCCTCGGCCTCGAACCGCAACACAAAAGCGGGCTGGTTTACATACTCCGCATTGATGACCTTAATGGCTACCAAGCGGTTGATAATGGCCTGTTGGGCTTGGTACACAGACCCAAACCCCCCGGCCCCAATCAGCTTTTGGAAAGTATAACCTTTGGTTGTCTGACCCAGACGTTGCATCGGTGTCTATTGATAACTGACATCCAGCGGGCTACTGAGCAGAGCATGGGTCGTCTGGCTCATTTGGCGCAGGATTTCGTGGTATTGTTCATTTTCTGGCGTGATGCTTTGGCGTTCGAGGTACGCGCTGGCGATCTGATGCGCTGTTTGCCGCACCCGTTCGGGCGAACCTATCGTCGGTTGCGCGGGCTCGCCCTCTGGGGAGTTGGTCGTTGGGGGTAACTGGTCTGTTTTTGGCAATGGCCGGGTGAGATTATTCGCGGCGGGCAAATCAGCCGATGCAGCGGGGCGGGTCCGTGGCGGCGCGATGCTGGTTTCTACCACCGCATCCCGTATCTGTTTTTTGATCGGCATCACATCATGCACCATATAATCTAGGGCATCGGCCAGGCCATCGAGCGTGATGCTAAAACGGTCGCCATCGGCCATGATTGTCTTCAGGTTGATATGCGCATCAAAGACTTGTTGCCGCGCCGTGCTGAGCGTCTTTTGCACATGGGCCAGGGCCGCTATGAGCGGCGTGACTTCCATGGTAAGCCGCTGTATGGGCAAACTGTCGTTTTTGACCAGCGGCAAGCTATCCGCCATTGCGCCGCAGTAAATCGTGCGGGCAGTCGGGTTTTGCGATTGGAAATAAACAAATAGGCGCAGTTGCCCAAGCGTGAGCATATCGCCATTACGCAAGCTGTATTTGTAGTGGGCGACGATGCGATTTTGGTTAATGGCCGTGCCGTTGCTAGAGCCTAAATCCATCAAGAAGACCTGGTCCCGCTCGAAGATAAATTTGGCATGCACCCGCGAGACACCCGCCACACCCGCGCCGTAGGGGGTCAAATCCACATCAACCGCATCGCCATGGGGCACAGTGCGCCCCAAGATTTGTTCTTTTTCGCGCGGGAAGATCACCGGTTTGCTAGAACCCGCAAAAAATAATCCAACATGATTAAGCGGTACGCTGCCTATTGTCCCGGTATGTTGCATCATAGGTTGCTTTTCTAAAGCTTTAACGGCCAGGGTGGATACGGCATCCAGGGTATGCCCGCATTCGGTACACACGAGCGCCTGGGGTTGATTGATCGTGTGGCATTGTTGGCAAATTTTTATCTTAGGATGTGGCATCGTCGTGTTTCCTCGCTAGCAGTTGTCATCCGGGCAATCATCATCGTCATCATCGTCATCATCGTCATCATCGTCATCATCGTCATCATCGTCATCATCGTCATCGTCATCATCGTCATCGTCATCGTCGTCATCATCGTCAGTATTGCCGGGATCACCGCCGCCGGGATTGTCCTTGTCATCATCATCGTCAGTATTGCCGGGATCACCGCCGCCGGGATTGTCATCGTCATCATCGTCAGTATTGCCAGGATCACCACCGCCGGGATCGTCGTCGTCGTCATCGTCAGTATTGCCAGGATCACCGCCGCCGGGATTGTCGTCGTCAGTGGGGTTCGTAGAAGTATTTGCAGTGTTTACGGACGAAGGCGGCGCAGAATTGCTGCTTGGCGGAGCCGGATTAGAGGAGGACGTAGTATTGGCTTGGGTGACCACTGGTGCAGTGGTGTTGGGCCTGGGTGATACCGCTTCCTCGGTGGGAACAGACATTTGGGTCGGAACTAACGATTCCAAAGTGCCATTATTAACTTGCGGGTTTTCCAGAACTGCTTGTTCGACCTCAGAAAGAGGCGGGCTAGGCGACACGCCTCGCTCTAGGGTGCTCAAAGGTAGGCTTTCGATCAAGGCCAGATTATAGGGCACGGGCTCGCTGATACTGGTGATTTGGCCTTGTTCATCAAAACGAATCGTCACCTGCGTCCCCGGATAAACGGGCTGTTCGATGTCATTAGCCACTAAGGTGCTGGTGCCCTCTATCAAGCTAAAGATCAATACCCCATTATCCCAAGTCAGCAAGGCCGTAGAGCCCAACTCGATATTAATTTCGTTAATTAAAAAAGTGACTTCGCCAATGCCTTCGGGGGTTTGGATCAAAAGTCCGTTGGAGGGCAGATGCTCACAGGTTTGGGACGAATCTCCCGCTGAAAAGACCACGCTTTGCAAGGGGCGATAATCTGGAGCATTCTCGGCCCGCGTGGGCAGGGAATCCAGGGCATCGTCGTCGGCCAATTGGTCGCGCATGAGCCAGCCAATGGTGCCCGACGCTGTTTCGACGCGCAGCCAAGAGCCCGTTTGCGCTTGTTCGAACACGGTCAAGGGCGTATCGGGAAGCAAAATTTCCAGCGCCAGGGCCTCGAAGGATGGATTCGCGAATATACTCGCGGGCGCATCTGCCACCGTGCGCGCCGGTATCCCAGCTTGGGCGGCGACAGCATTCTGAAGCTGGGCATCACCAAAAATGACCATGGTGACATCATCGCCTAATTCTGGGCTGGCCACGTCCAGTTGTAGCCGCATTTCTGCAATACCCCATTCGCGCAGTTGCGTATCAATGGGGCTCAGTTGGATGCTTTGAACGGTCACCAAATCGGCCCGATCTCCGGGAGCCTGAAATTCAGGCACGGTAAAATCGGCCTGAGGGATTAAGGTAACACGAGAATGGCCATAGCAAATTTCGTGCCGATTGATCTCGCTACAGGCTTGATTCAGCGCGGCCAGGGCCTCGTCTACAATTTGGGTGCATTCCGAATCACGTTCTTGCGCCCAACCCACTTGTGTGTTGGCTACTAGCGTTAGAAGAAAAAATACAAATGAAATTCGCCACATATTCCTGACCTGATGTCTGATTCGTGTTATATCACTTTAACTTTAACATGGTGATTGTCGCGCCTGCGTGAATTCCGGAAATCCCGTAGATGAAACACAACACCACCGGCAGAGCCGCTCACGCTGGGATAAATGCGTTGGCCCTGCTGGTGTAGACATAGAAAACGGGTCAATTGGTGAGACTAAATCTACGGTACAATCTAATTTTTACAATTTTCAGTATATCATATCTCAGATAGGTGTCTATCAGGGAAGCCCGTAGTTTTTGTTCAATCGTTGAGCGTGATGATGTTCTTCTTTAGGGCAAACAAGACCAATTCGGTGTAATTATTTAAGCCTAATTTGCGCATGATGTTGGAGCGATGGGTTTCGATAGTCCGTGGGCTGAGCACCAAACGCTCGGCGATCTGAGCATTTTGTTCGCCCCGTGCAATGTAAGTGAAAATCTCTTTCTCGCGCATCGTCAAGGTATCATACACATTCAAAGAAGGGTCTGGCTTATGCAAATGCACATAAAACGCGACGGCATTTTTCGACAGCACTTCGCTAAGGAAATACCCGCCCTGGGCTAAGGTATTCACCGCTAGGATGATTTCATCCGGCGCGTAATCTTCCAACACATAACCTTGGGCCCCCCGTGCAAACATATCTAGCGCAAAAACTTCATCACGGTAAGGCGCGACGACCAAGATTTTCGTTTCGGCCAAGTCTCGCGGTATGGCAGCTTCTAGGTCAATCGTCGCAATATCTACGATGGTCACCGTAGCGGGGCTGGGCAGGTGTTCGCCAAAATCCACCACACTGAAGCGATCATCCACTTGCAGCATATTCCATAACTTGAATTGCAAGAAAGGGCGCTGCGTGAGGATACACACCGAAATGGCCGTATCCATTCCCGGCGCGGCTTGTTCGGCCTCCACGAGGAAATCTGGCAGTTGCATCGGCGGCGCGACGCTACGCGGGGGGGCTTGCTGGGCGATTAGCGGGACCGAAAAGGCCATATAGGTGCCCTGCCCTGGTGCGGCCTGGATGAACAACCGGCCTTCTAGCGCCTTAATCTGTTCGTTGATCATCAACAGGCCGCTGGTGTGCTCTTGCTGGATCGCTTCCAGATAGTCGAAGCCAGCACCTTCATCCGATATCTGACCATAT
>DAOTVD010000009.1:0-4561 GCA_034437075.1 Anaerolineae bacterium | reverse complement strand
AACCCACACCAGATGAACAACCGTGATACCGTTCGGATTATTAAGTTCATGATGTGATGCTCGAAATCTCGCTGATTATTCCGGCTTATAACGAACAAGGGGGCATCTTGGCCGTCCTCGAACAGCATCAGGCATTGCTGCAAGACACCGGCTGGGTTTATGAAATCATTGTTGTCAACGATGGTTCAACCGACTCAACCAAAGAGATTTTGAGCCATCTGGATTTTAACAGGACGGTTGTCATCAACCATGCGGCCAATCAAGGCTACGGCGCAGCGCTCAAAACTGGCATCCTGCGCGCGCGCTACGATCTGGTGTGTATTACAGATGCCGACCGAACCTATCCACCCGAGCACATTCCCGAACTCGTGGCCCAGGCCGATCAGGTCGATATGGTGGTGGGTGCCCGTACCGGCGACCATGTGTCAGTGCCCTGGGTGCGCAAACCCGCCAAATGGATGATCCGCCGTTTGGCCGAAGCCATCGCCAATCAGCCCATTCCCGACATCAACTCTGGTTTGCGCATCTTCCGCCGGGATGTCGCCCTTCGGTTTATGCCCATATTGCCGAATGGCTTTTCGTTTACGACTACCATCACTCTGGGCCTATTGACCAACGGTTACAGCGTCGTGTATGTGCCCATCGATTACCATGCGCGCGTCGGAAAATCAAAAATTAAGCCCATTCGTGATACATTGAATTTCATGATGCTAATCCTGCGCATTGGGCTATATTTTGCCCCTTTGCGGATTTTTGTTCCCATCAGTCTCTGTCTGATTCTTTTGTCGCTGTTCTGGGGAATAGTGAGCTTTGCCATTTTTGGGCAACCTGCGGATGTCAGCAGTATGGTGATCTTCATGACCGCTGTTCAAATCCTGATGCTTGGCTTATTGGCCGAGTTGATTAACCACCGCACCGGCAATGAGTTTCTCAAGAAAGACTAACGATGTCCTCTTTACGAGATGTTTACGCGCAAAAAGCCCTGAATCAACTGCCCCGCCTGTTGAGTAATCTTGACCGCACGCCGTTTTCGCCCACGTATGGGTGTTTCCACCGCGATTATTGGCTGGATAAGACCTCCGATTTTCCGGATGCAGTACGTCAATTTGCAGCGCATGCGCTTGCTCTGGTCTATGCGCATCCTATGTCGGGCAATATCTACTATCAACAACCCAAGATTCGTGATTGGGCGGTGGCTGCACTCGAATTCTGGGCGAGCATCCAACACAGGGATGGTTCGTTTGATGAATTCTACCCCTATGAACGTGGTTGGGTCGGCCCAACCGCATTTACGACCTTTACCAGCATCGAAACCTACCAAATATTGCGCGATGACCTCCCGGCAGAGCGCGCGCAGGTGATTGAAGCGGCGATTCGGCGGGCAGCCTACTTCATCGGCAAAGGCGAAGCGGAAGAAGATCACCTGGCGAATCATCATGCAATGGCCTGCCTTGCCGTCTGGAAGGCGTATCAGTTATTGGTCGAGCCTGGCTTGAAGAAACGTTTTGATGCTTTATGGCGCGGTTTTTTGAGTTATCATCACCAGGCGGAGGGTTGGTCGCGCGAATATGATGGCATTGACCCAGGCTATCTTTCGGCAACGGTATCCTTCTTGGCAAAAATCTACCAATCCAATCCTGACCCCGCCATTCGAGATGTCTTGGCACAGTCTATCGGGATGAGCAGCTATTTCGTCTATCCCAATGGGTTTTACGCTGGCAGTTTGGGTAGCCGCAACACCCTGCACTTTTACCCACACGGCTACGAGATCATGGCCTCTGAAATCCCCGAGGCGGCGGCTATTGCTCACGCAATGTTAACGGGATTATCAGAGGATAAATTGGTACCGCCCGAAATTATCTCAGATCGCTATGTGGTTTATCGTGTGCCAGAATTTCTGCAAGCATATCTGGATTATACCGAACGCCCGGAGACACTCCCCCCTTTGCCCTACCAGCGCCCCCCATTCACCCGGTACTTTCCCGGCGCGCGCATCTTTGTCGCCAATACCCAGACGCAATACACCATCGCAAACCTGGCGAAGGGCGGTGTCTTGAAAACCTTTGCGCAGGAGGACGGTCAACTGGTGGCGAATGACTGCGGCGTACTGGGCCAATTGCAGGATGGCGACCTGGTAACTACTCAGTGGGTCGACCCCACGTTTTTATGCCATGCCGATGATCAAGGTTGGGAAGTCAGTGGCCTGCTGCAAAAAGTCCCTTCTCAGAAGCTATTCACACCCCTGAAGCAGATTGCTTTTCGTGGCGCGTTGCTGATGCTCGGGTGGAGTCCGCCTTTGGCACATTGGCTCAAAGGGCGGATTCGCCGGACGCTTATTCTAGGACAGCGCCCCGTGGGCGCACGTTTCTGGCGCAGTTTTTCCCTGGCTGAGGGCACGCTGACGGATGAAATCAAGCTCCTAGACGCTGCGCTTCAGTTTCAAAAGCTGAGCGTTGGGGATGAGTTTTTTGTGCGCTATGTACCCCAAAGCCGCTATTTTCAGTCTCAAGAGTTAAATGTGGCGGGGTATACCCTTAATACAGAGGAACTAAAGACCCTAAACGCACAGCGTAGCATCACAATCAGGCGCAGAGTCAGTAAACCCACACACATCATCTTGGAAAGTAGTAAACGGAAAGCGCTCCCAGAAGGCGTATATGATCTGGAATACTATGCTGGACGACATAAAAAGCGCCAATTGATCTACCGCCTACAACGTCGCACGGATGAGGTAGAGGCGGCATTGCGTACTTATGCTCAAGGCCCTATCCAGATGATTGTTGATATTGGCACTGCCGATTCACTTATGCTCGAAAAACTGTATGAACAATTTGGTGTAGCACAATATATTGGCCTGGACTATAGCTTTGATTTACTGCGCGCAACGCAGCCTGTCGGTATATCCAAAACTCAGGCCGATGCACAGCATCTGCCCCTGCCGTTGGGCTGTGCAGATGCCGTAATTGCAACGGCCATTATTGAACATGTGCCTGATCCTGATCAAATGACGCGCGAATGTGCACGTATTCTGCGGCCTGGTGGATTGTTAATCCTGACCACACCAGACCCTACCATGGATAAGGTTGCTTCTGCTATCGGATTACTGAAGGATACCGGACATCAGCATACCTTTGATCTCGCAGGGTTGAATCATCTGGTAGCATCTCATAACTTTGATGTATTGCAGAGCAAAAAATTTATGTTCTCACCCGTGGGCTTCCCCGCCGAAAAACGGATAGAACATATTTTGGGGCCGTTAGGGCTGAAGATGGTCATGGCCAATCAACTTGTTGTGGCACGCCGGAGTAGATGAGCCATGGTCGATAAATTAGAACAATGGCAGTATTGGGAGCAGCAGCATCAGCGCAAGCATCCCTCCGACCCGGTTGTTGCGGCGTTTGCCCAGCCAAAAGTACGCTATATCATCGAACAAACCGGGCTTGCCGCTGAGCAGACTGTGTTGGATGTGGGCTGCGGCAATGGCTATATCACATTTCACTTAGCTGATTATGCTCATGTCATAGGGGTAGATTATGCGATGGCGATGTTGAAACTAAACCCTATGCCGAACCTTGCCCAAGCCTCAGCGTATAAATTGCCCTTTGCGTCTCGGGCATTTGATCTGGTGCTATGTGCTAATTTGCTGCACCATGTTCAGGATAAGCTGAGTGTCGTGGAAGAAATGCAGCGCGTCAGCCGGAAATATATCGCCTTCATTGAACCTAACCGCAACAATCCCTTGATGCTGGGCTTAGGTCTCGTGAATAAACATGAGCGTGGTACACTGAGTTTGACCCGCCCAGCACTCCTTAAAGTTGTAACCCAAATGGGGCTGTCTCCTATTGCTAGCCAAAACATAGGATCAGTGACGCCCAATCGGATGCCTCGGCGGTTGGTCGGCATCTTGGAGAATGTGCGGGTGCCATCGGCCTTCGCTGCCTATACTGTTGTGGTAGCACGTATTCCAGAACACGTGGTATCCCCTCAATAGCTAGCGGTAGCCACTGGCCACGACACGTTCAAGTTGAGGGAGGCGGCGCGTAATCGAATAATCTCTGTCAGTGGCGGGATGCCACCTTGATTCATGAGCCGATCGCGTAAGTAGTGAAAGAAGCTGATGTCGAGCGCTTGTGTCGTAGCCGCCAACGATATGAAAGTGGCATGCCAGATGCCACATATGCTTATCCGGAATTTTCCACCTCCGACGACACATCCTGGCTGGTCTGCCGAGACGCTTTGAACTTGGACTGACCCTTTTCACCCTTCAAGCGCTTGATCTCGTCGCGCAACGCCTTGATTTCAGCTTGCTGAGCTTCGAGCACATTCAGCAACGCTTTAACAACAGCGCGTAGCTGTTTGTCTGCTATGCTGTTGGGGTTGAAGTCGTCTAAACGCATGTCACGAGTTTGCTTATTTTCAGGACTCTATGCGATGCCCAATTTCCACGCGCGATTGAGGGGATACCCAAAAAGTCTGTCACGGCCCACTTTAATGCAAGCGCGCCGTGTATCCTGCGCCAGGTTATAGCCAAAGGCCGCGCCCCTCGTTATACTCGGGCCTA
>DAOTVD010000008.1:0-20082 GCA_034437075.1 Anaerolineae bacterium | reverse complement strand
CTATCATCCCGAATATGGATTAGGCAAAATTAGCCTTGTCAAGCCCTGCCGAGGGGACTATACTTCTGTGCGCAGTGGGTCTGTAGCTCAATGGCAGAGCAGGTGCCTTTTAAGCACTTGGTTGGGGGTTCGAGTCCCTCCAGACTCATCTTTTGTTTTTCTCCGCGTCACAAAACTCTAGATAGTTAGTCGTTTGGCGGTCGATATCGGCATATTGGCCGCGCATCTCCACAGGCAAAAGCGCCGCCAACTGATACATCAATTCTGTGGTCATGGCTTGCAATTCATCACGAGTAGGCCGCTGGCCCGTGTGTGGTGGCTTTAAGCGTAACGCAGGCCCAAACGTGATGCGAATCGGTGTGCGGCGCCAGGGAATCAACAAATCGCGCACCCATGTCTCGCCACCCGAAAGCGCTAGCGGCACGATAACCGCATTCGTTTTAAGCGCGATATACGCCAGACCATCGCGCGCTTGGCCGAGTTGGCGTCCGCGCGTGCCTTCGGGCACGATTAAGACGATTTCGCCCAAAGTCAGTAAATCGAGCGTTTTGCGCAGGGCATCGCGGTCTATGGTGCCGCGCTGCACGCCATAAGCACCCCAAGTACGCATCAGTAAACCAATTAGCGGATGGTCAATGTTCTCTTGTTTGACCATTGGCACCAGATAGCGCGGACGCACTGCCCCCACTGCGACAAAACCATCCGCGCTAAAGCTATGGTTCATCATGATAATGGTTGGGCCGCTGGCGGGTATATTCTGGCGACCTGTGATATGCGGATTAACAAGCATGCCAAAGCCCACATAGCGCAGCATAATATCTCGCCAGAAAATACGCCATAAGCGATGGCGTTGCGCCTGTCGGGCGGCCCAACTGTCGGCGGGCACATCACGCATATTAGCCTCCGAGATAGGGTGCTAGTGGATTGGGCAAGGGGCGCTGCCACCACGGTTCCCGGAAAAATGCGCCCTCAGCGGCGCTAGCGCAGATTTCACCATACGGCGGCAGAAATAAGGATAATCGCCATGTGTAATCCCCCCACCCCGGCAATAGTTCCAACGGCAAAAAACTATAAAAGCCCCGCTCTGGGCTAAAATCAAAAATAAACGGTTCGGGGTTGGCCTCCCACACCAATTCAAGGATGACGCGGCTATCGGGCGGGGCGTTTTCCCAGCTAAACCCGATAACATCATTGTAGGCCACGCTGATATCCGGTTGGGGGGCACCTGTCACCGCGAAGATGGCACACACTGCCACCTGGCTGAGCGTGCTTGTTGGGCTGGGCGTGCGCGTAGGTGTTGGCGAAGGCGTCGTGGTCGGGGTATGGCTGGGCGTTAAACTGGGCACAGGCGTCCAGACTGGGGGAAGGGTGCTATTTTGCACAGGTACAGTAGCCACAGTCGTAGACGCTATAGCAGGCCCCTCTGGCGTTACCGTAGGATCAGAAGCTGGGGGAGGATTCTGGCAGGCTCCCCCCAGCAATACAATAGGCAAGATAAAGGCAATAGCGGCCAGGTAACGCAGCAGACTATTTCTGCGAAATATGAACACGTTCCCCCAGGCGGCGTTCATTGCCCGCTAAAAGGCGCCGGATATTTTCGCGATGACGATAAATGATAAGACCTGCCAGCGTACAGTAGATCAGATAGATAGGCTCTAATTCCCCAAGGGCGACCATTCCGGCGACGATGAAAGCGGCGACGACGGCGCTGGTCATCACTGCCAAGGACATATAGCGCGTGGTAATGATAATCAAGGCCAGGATGAACAACGGAATGGCGATGGCCACAGTGGGCATGATAATGAGGAGCGTGCCTCCGGCGGTGGCGGCGCCTTTACCCCCTTTGATGCTGCCCGCGATGATGGAAGCGATAACCGACCAGTTATGGCCCATCACCACTACCAAGGCCGCGATCACACTCGCGGAGGCTTGCGTCGAAAGCGGCTCGGCGGGGGCGATTTCACGAGCAATCAATACAGCCAAAATACCTTTACCCAGGTCGCCCGCCAGCACCAACAGACCCCATCCCAGGCCCAAGGTGCGGATGGCGTTTGTTGTCCCCATATTGCCGCTACCGTATTCAAAAATATTCACCCCACGCCAACGCCCAACGATGTACGCAGTGGGGAAGGAGCCGATCATATACGCTACGCTGATGACGATTACAGTGGTTACAATGTCCATTACATTATGCTCTCCACGCTGCTTCTATATGCGTACTACAACCCACTGCCAGGGCAGGAGTTACGCGGTCAACCAAACACTCACCAAGAATGTTGTCAGAATGCCGATGCTGACGGCGAATTCGATGGCAATGCCCAGGAAATAGGACTCTACCACAGACCGGCCCGATTGCATCGCTTGCGCGATTTCGCCCAAGCGCATGAACTCAATAAGCAGCGCTCCCGCAACCGCGCCTATCAGTGTACCTAAAATTGGCACCGGAATCAGTACTGTACCAAGTAAACCGCCCAAAAAACTACCCAACACGCCCCAGCATGAACCGCCCCGACGTTGCATACCCAAAAATCGTAACCATAAGTCCTGCGTAGACCCGATTAACATGAGAATCGTCATGACTACCACAGCAACAACGTGCACACGCTCAAATCCATTGGCAAGGGCAAAGACGACCGCCACTGTCCACAGTAGCGCTGGGCCTGGGATAAATGGAATAAGCGAAATAAACATCAAAATTACCATCACGATGACGGTTAAGGTGATCGAAGCGGTTTCGAAATCAAGCACGGTTTGGCTTCCAGCGCATAAATAACCTCCAGATGACGCCGCCCATTAGCAACAGCGCCAAGCCCATCCAAAGCACCGCCCAAAAGGCCGCCGGAAGGGCCGTTTCGTCAGCCATCGCAGTCGCGTCGTTTTGCGGCACCAGGCCCTCGCCCGATACGATTTGAAGCAAGGCCCAGGCATCGCTGATGGCGTTAAACCCAACGGCAAAGGCCAGAAAATTGAGCACAAAGATCGTCACGCCGACTGGCGCGCGATAGCCCATCAACATCAGCAGAAATCCGCTCACTAGACCGACCATGACGGTGAGCAAATTATCACCGGCTGCGAAATAGATCAGGCTGAGCCCGCCCAACACGCCTCCCCCAATGGCCAAGGCTCGCTGATACGCATTTTGGGCTAGGGTAAAGCCATATACGGCGCCCCCGAAGATCAGCAAGGTGGTCATGCCTTCCAGAAGATTGAAATTGCTTAATCCCAGACCCGCATAAAACATCGTGAGCAACGCAAACGCCATGCCTAGGCCCAATGCTACCATCTGGGGGCGCGGCGCCCGATTGGCCAGCCATAACAACGCCGCGCCGAATAGCGCGGTGCCCGTGTAGCCTGCCGAAATGACAATAGGCCGCCACCCCCCGCGCGAATAGGCCAAGCCTGCGCCATTTTCTTGCACCTCAAAGCGCAGAAAATCCCCCCCTGTGGCTAAAGCGGCGACACCATGTCCTAATTCATGGATAAACGTGACGAACAGCCGCAAGGGATACACCACAGGCGAAAGGGGGTTGAACTGCCAAAGCGCAAACGCCATCAGAAATGCGCCAAACGCCAAGAGCAAATCCACTTTTTGAGGAGCGCGTATGGGCAACATAGCCTCTATTGTAGAGGATATGCGGCACCCAGGACATACAGAGTCAGCCGCGCTGGGGTTCGGGGTTTTGTCCCTATCCGAAAAGGGTTACACTACGGTATACACAATCACGACGGTTTGATAAGGTTCTATGGACGGTATACTTGGAGTCGGCTTTGCAGAAATCATCATCATTGTATTGGTGATCCTCATCATTGGCGGGCCGCAAAACGCGGTTAAGTGGTCACGCGATCTGGGGCGTTTACTGCGCCAGGGCCGTGATCTTTTCGCCAAGCTTATGCGCGAATTTGACAAAGAGATGGGCGATGAAGGTCGCCAGATCATGAAAGCCACGCGCGAATTCGGCCAGAGCATCAACGAGGTGCGCCAACAAAGCAACCCGCGTCGCCTGTTGGGCGAAGCCGGGAAACGCTTAATCGAAGAACCTTATGAAGAAACCAAACAGAGCTTGCAAGAAGCGGATCGT
The DNA here is from genome assembly GCA_034437075.1 of Anaerolineae bacterium. Classification (GTDB taxonomy): domain Bacteria; phylum Chloroflexota; class Anaerolineae; order Aggregatilineales; family J027; genus DAOTVD01. Next base: position 16,003 of record DAOTVD010000008.1, on the reverse strand, counting down.
AAGGCACACAACAAGCACACCCCCCCAGCAGAACCAAACCCCAAAGCCGCTAAGCCGCAGGAAACCAAAAAAGCGAAGCCCGGCCAACAAGTTTATAGCGCCTGGTTGCCTGGCTCTGAAAATGCTGACGCCCCCCGATATGATGCTTGGTTGCCCGACCAGCAAAAAACAGAGGATCATTAAGGATGCATATTCGGCAAGCGCAAGACATCACGCCGCTACACACTGGTCATGGAGAAGTTGTCCGCGAATTAGGCGGCCATAGCGCAGGCGGTTTACAAAAGCACAGCATGGCCGAGATTACCCTGCCGCCGGGTGTGGCGTCTTTGAAGCATTATCACCCCGAAGTCGAAGAAAGCTACTATATTTTAGAGGGCCAGCCCCGCATCGAAATCGATGACCGAGCCATTCAGCTTTCCCCTGGCCAATTGGTAGCCATTCCGGTGGGCAGCGTGCATCAAATTTTTAATGATTCTGCTGAAACAGTCCGGTTGCTTGTGAGTTGTGCGCCAGCCTGGACGCCCGATTGCAGTGTTTTCGTAGACGACTAGCGCCCGCTGTACCGGAATCAAAACAAGCCATCTGTGGATGGCTTGCGGTGTGCCGCAGGGCAGACTCGAACTGCCGACCCTCGCATTTTCAGTGCGATGCTCTACCAACTGAGCTACCGCGGCGAAAGCTCCATCATTGTAATCGCTTTCGGCCAGATGTCAATGCTAGAAGATCAGACGCGGCACAAACCACAGCAGCACATAACTGATGACTTGCGTTAGCCATGCAGCGGCTAGGCCATTGCGAAACCGCACATAGCTATACATGAAATTCAGTAGCGCAAAAACGATCACCAAAATGCCGCCGATGGCTTCGCGCCCGGCTAATTCCATATGCGGGAAAAAGAGAATCACCGACCAGACTGTGGCCAGCACGGCTGTCAGTAACACACTGCGCACATCTTGCATGCCGCCCCGAAAAAAGAGGCTCTCGCACAAGGGCAACACAAACGCGACCGCCATCAGCACCCAAGTGTCCATCACCGCAGCGGGAATATCGGGCTCGTTGAACATGCGCACAGAGACAGTTTCTAGCGCAGAGCCAAAAACGACCAAAAATGGAAAACTGGAAAACAAGCCAAACATCGCCCCCCACACCAAATCATCCAGTTGGGCATCCGCCATGCGTTGCACCCCGCCCAACAGATAGGCCACGGCGCCTAAGCCACCCATGACGACCCATAACAAGACATAGCGCACGGGGGCTTCCAAAGGCGAAATGCCGATAGCAATCGCCAGAATAACCAGATAAGCCACCAGGGGGTCTACCTCGCGATGCGCGGCGCGCGGTCGCTCGGGGTATGGGTCTTCTTCGGGGGGCAGTTCATCTACAGGGCCGGGACGCGCGGCGATGGGCGGACGCTCGCGCCGGGGGCCGCTCTCTCGCCCCGCCAGAGGCGCGCGGCGCGGCGGGGGCTGCATGGGTTGAATAGGCTTGGTGTTTTCGTCGGGCTGACCGTCGTTAGCGTCTTCGGACGTGGAGAACGATGACGCGCGATTGCGAAATTCACTCATGAGAGATGGTATTTGATGCGCTGTAACACAAACTCAACCCGCGCTTCAGTGATCCAATAATGTGTCACCGCGCGAAAACCATACTGATTAGGCTGTAGCCAAATATTATCCGCGCGCAATTTATCGGCCAGTTCGGGCAAACCGAGCCGCGCATCCGGTGCATAGTCGCAAAAGAACATATTGGTGCGCACGCGCGGCAGATCAATCGTAAATTCGGGAAGGTCGTTCAGCCCTGCGGCCAGCATCCGCGCGGTGGCATGGTCTTGGGCTAGCCGTGCGCTCATCTCTTCGAGCGCGATGATCCCCGCCGCCGCGATGATCCCGGCTTGGCGCATGCCACCGCCCAAGGCTTTGCGCACGCGATGCGCCCGCATGATAAAATCTTCCGAACCGACGATAATCGACCCGACTGGCGCGCAAAGTCCTTTAGAGAGGCAAAAGGTCACGCTATCCGCGCTGGCTGTCAGCGTGGCGACATCGGTATCTAGCGCCGCTGCCGCGTTGAAAATCCGCGCGCCGTCGATGTGTAAGGCTAGGTCGTGCTGGCGGCATAAGGCGCCAACTTCGTCAATATAATTAGCCGGAATGGGTTGACCACCCAGGCTACCCTGGGTATTTTCCAGCGATACGGCGCGCGCTAGCGGAAAATGAGCGTCGTCAGGATAGGCCGGGATGCCGCCGCGAATATCCGCCAAGGATAAAGTGCCATCCGGTTGCACGGGGACCGTCCAAGCTTGGATACCCCCCAAGGTCGCCGGATTGCCCGCTTCGTAGAGGTTAGTATGTGATTGCTGGCCCATGATAACACGTTCGCCCCGCCCGCAATGCGCCATCAAGCTAACGACATTACCCATACTGCCGCTGCTAACCAGCAAAGCCGCTGCTTTGCCAAATTGCTGCGCTGCGCGGCGTTGTAATTCGTTGACGGTGGGGTCTTCGCCATAGACATCGTCACCGACATCCGCCTCGGCCATCGCGCGGCGCATCTCTGGGGTGGGATGTGTAACGGTGTCGCTACGTAAATCAATTACATCCATTCGGCACCTCTTTAGATAAAGAACCAGCCTATACAGGCCAAAATACCGCACAATGAAGGCAGTCCGCCACAAAACAAACCGATCACCAGCGGGCCAAAACTGCCTGCCTTAACGATATTGCCCATCCATTCAGGGATTTCCTGCGCATCGGCCAATTCAGTTGGCGCGCCAACGCGGGGGGGCGCATCCTCAGGGAGCGGTTCGGGCTGGTTAACAGGCGGTAGATCGCCAGGTTCATCCATAGTGATTTATCCTTGCAATCAGGTCATCAGTTGGAATGTTGCCCAACAGACCCCGCCACACAAGATAAGCTGCCCGGCCAGGGCCACCAGGGCAAGGCGCCACCCGCCCCGCTCATGGGCATAGACGAGCACATCTAGGGGCAGGGTCGGCAATTCGCGAAACAGAAAATAAGGAATCGCGTACACCATCGTCACGGCACCCTGGATGCACCCGGGCATCTCATGGGCATCGGCCAGTTCGCTGGGCGCGCCTACGCTGGCCGTTGGGCTTGGGTTGGGTGGCGACTCGTCAGGCATGTCGATCAGTATTTTTTCACGATGGTGCGATACACGGTCGGTTGGCGCGATTGCAAGAACTGGAATTCCTCGCGGAACTTCCGCACTTCATCCAGGTCAATACGCGCGACGCTGAAGCCCTCGGAGGGTTTGCCGGTTTCGGGATTCTTCTCCTGCGCTAGGCTGGCGTAGGTTTTGCCGCGTGGCCCGATAATCGAGCTCTCGCCCCCGAAATTGAGCGTCACATCCTCGCCAACCCGGTTGGCTGCCGCCATAAAGACCGAATTTTCGAAGGCGCGCGCTTTAATATAATGGCGGTATTCGTCCATCTGCTCAGATTCCCAGTTGGTCATAGTGCAGATGATTTCCGCGCCTTCTAGCGCCAGCACGCGCGCCACTTCTGGAAAGGCCAGGTCATAGCCCAACAACAGCCCGACAGTGCCGATGGTTTCGGTCTCGAAGACGGGCAGCTTAAAGCCTTCACGAAAGGCCATGCGTTCCTCGCCACGTAGATGCACCTTATTGTAGGACCCTACAAGCTCGCCATCTGGGCCGACCAGCACCGCCGAGTTAAAGATGATGCTTTCGACCCGCTCTTTAGAGACCATCCCAAAGGCGATATGCACGCCGTATTCCGCTGCCCGTTGAGAAAGCAAGTTCACCGTCGGGCCAGGGATGCGTTGAGCGACTTCAGTAAATTTGACGCCCAATTCGTTGCCTGTGGTCGCCAATTCGGGGAACACAATCAGATCAACTTTTTGTTGCGACGCAATTTTGGAGACAAACTCCGACATTTTGACAAGATTTTCTTCCGGCTCACCCAATTTGGGGGTGAACTGCACAGTTGCGACAGTTACTTCGCGCATAAGAACTCCTTAATCGAACGGTTGTTCAAGTCTTTAGCCGTCTATTGTAGCGCCCATGCCCCAAAACGCAATATAGCATTCTAGGTATTTTGCAAGCCATAGACTGGCATCTCACGAGCTTTGCCTTTGAGCGCCATACTCCCAACCAATTCCCAATCAAAGAGGGTACTGGTGTGGTTGTATACCGCTTGTGATACCAAAATAGCATAGTCGGTTTCTTGGTGCCCCATTAGCCGGGCTGCGATATTCACATCATCACCGATGATGTTGTATTCCCGTCGTCCGCGTGGCAAGCCGATCTCTGCCGCGAAGACAGCCCCCCGGGCCAACCCCATGCGCACAGATAACCGCACTTCCTGGTCGGCAATCAGCAAAGGTGGGGTTTGGGCGACAATATCCCGGATAGCAATCGCGGTGCGTACGGCGCGTTCGACATCATCACGGCGTTCACTGGGCACACCGAAGAAAATAAGAATGTCGGAGCCGCTGGCCTGATAGGTGATTGTTTTGAGGATGCCATCTTGCTGATCCACAACCGCATTAATGCGCGTGAAGACGCGCGAAAATAAACGCGCCAGCGTGTTCTCATGCCCCGCTGCCATGGTCTTGACGGCTTCCGCGATCCCGAACAACTTGGCAAAGAGCACGGTCGAGACGGGAAAATTGGGCGGGATGCGGCGTTCTCCGGCATTTTCCACCAACATCGATACGACCCGCGCGGGCAGGTAGCTCATCAAGGGCTCAGCATCTCGTACGAGCATTTCGATCTCGCGCGACAACGCCTGGACGTTGCGCTCGGTGAGCAATGGCGCCTTGAAACGCCGCCCCACGGTGGATGTAAGATCATAGTCGCCCAAGTCTGCGGCATTGTACATGTCCCAGATAAGCCAATAACCTGGGTTTGGACTTTGGCGGATCACAAACGCTTCGCTACTCGTGCCCAATTGCTCATAGGCCGCTTGCGTAATGCAGACGATGCCGATCTTCCCCGCGCCTTCGGCCAATTTGGTCTGGCGCACATCATCCCCCAGCAAGACATGTTCCATGCGGCTGGGCGTGCCAATATCTAGCGTGAGGTACTCCGCACGGTGTACCCCCACCCGCATCCCCAATGAAAAAACGCCACGTGGGGTTTGGATGTCTTGAAAGTCGGCCATGGCGCGCTGCATACGTAAGCCCGCGCGGATGGCACTTGCCAGATCAACGGCAGCCTCTTGACGCGGGAATTCAGCCAAGATGGCATCACCTGTGAATTCTAACATCGTGCCGCCCGATTGATTGATGATGTCGATCATTTTAGCGAAATAGCGATTCAGGATAGTCAGCAACCCCTCGGCGCCTTCGGCCCCGGCAACGGCATGAGCTTCCATGAATGGTGTAAAGCCCGCTAGGTCGGTAAAGAGCAAAGTGCTGCTCATCCATTTATGGCCCACATCCCCGGGCGTCGCGCTGCGTTCGCGCACATGCTGGGGTACATGATCGTGCAATATCTTAAGCAATGTCCGCAGGTGGTTAAAGCAGCGTTCTAAGGTGAGTTGGCTGGGGTCTGTCCAGAAATCGGCATATAAATCGGCAGGCAAGAGTGGGCGTAAACGGGGCTCCAAAGCCCGGATTTTGAGCAAGGCCAAATCCGCCACCGTGTGGGTTTGCCAGAAAGACGCCCAATGTTCCACGGTTTGTGGGTCGATATGCATGGCCACTGCAATTTCGTCATGAGCATATTGATTGTGTAACATCAGGAGAATCAGCGCGCCTTGCTCAATATCCAGATGATCGCGAGCTTGGATAATGTCCTGTAAGAAGGCGATATCGTCATCGGTGAGTGTATCATTTGGGCTGGCAGTCATAACGTGCTACTCATTACGGTGTCATTAACTATTTTGGCTTCATGTAATCGACCGCGCCAAGCACAACCGATGCTTTGATCATATCTCAGGGGCCAGCCCCAAACAACTTATCCCTCGTTCAGATCACGCCGCGCGCTATCCAGCCCTTCGATGATATGCCGAAAGCCGTGGGCCTCGGCTATGCGCTGGGCTTCATCCCAATACGCTTCTGCTTGTTGGGTGTCGCTGCGCTGATACATCAGCGACCCATAGCTAACCAGTACCCCGGCATGGTTGAGCGGCTCTTGTAGGTCATTGGTGTACAAGCGCAAGCTTTCGTGATACCGTTCCGTCGCTTTCGCGTAATTCCCCATAGAGAAATAGACATCCCCCAGGCTGCGCAAAACATTCGCCATCCCGCTATAGTCGTTCGTCTCAAAATAGTAACGCAGCAGGTCTTCATTCAACAGGATGGCCGCTTCATAATTCCCGCGTGCGGCCTTAATACGCGCGACAAGCGTACGCACCAATAAATCGGTTTGGGTATTGGCTTTGGTGTTCTGCGCGGCTAGGCCGGCGTAATAATGCGCTTTGGCCGAGTCGCCACCGCTGGCCCAAATCAATGACGCTATGCCATAATATGCCGCCGCGATAGATGGATTGTGATTCTGATTCAGGGCCTTATCTAACGCCTCGTGGGCCAAGGCCATAGCGGCATCATAATCGGCTGCGTGTAGCTTTTCTTGCGCATCGCGCAGGCGATCGCGCACGACCATCATAATCCCTTCTTCAATTTCGGCCATATCACTATCCTCTCTGTGGGCTCCGCTGGCGGGCAGGGATCAGGCTCAGGGTTTCGGTTAAATTATCATACAATTTTACAGGATACACTGGCACGCCGACGGACTCCACCTGAGCATGTAGCGCGCTAAATACGCCGCGTTGGCTGCCGAAGCTGGTGGCATCGACTATCACCGTGATGATGTGCATCCCCTTACGCCGCAACAATTCAATTTCACCGATCCAATTTGTATCGAGCGTGGCGCTGACCACAATCAAGGTGTTGCTACGGCCTATCAAATCGGCATCGATGGCCAACATATACTGCAATGTCTTATCTGTTCCACTTTTGGCCAGGGCCAGCACTTCCAAAATATTGCTAAGCTGGCGCTCGCCCCGGTCAGGTTGCAGCACTTGCCGGTCGGGGGTGTAGGCGACCATGCCCACCGCGCGGCCTTTCTCTATATAATATTCGCCGATAGAGGCGGCGCAAGTCACACAATATTCTTCTGTGTTGGATGGTAGCTGCCAGGTACCCCCCGCCTGATGGCTGCCCCCCGCACCAGGCGCGGATACATAGGTGTTGCGGTCGAAGTCCACAAAAATCCACACATCCGAGAGCGGATCAAGCTCGAACTCTTTAACATACAGCTTGCCCCGGCGGGCGGTGGTCTTCCAATGAATGCGGTTTAGGCTGTCCCCCGGCGCATAATCGCGAATGCCCGCTGCATTGGTCGTGACTTCAAAGGTGCGGCGGCGCAGGGCCTGCCCACCCTCCAGACGCCCGACCGGCGAGGCAAACTCATAGACGGGTACGGTTGCTGGGTACACGATAATGCGCGATATAGCGGGAATATGGCGTGGGAATTGGAAAAGCCCAAAAGGATCACCGCTATTGATCGTCATCGGCCCCAGGGTAAACACACCCCGCTGGGTGCAGCGTGTGTGCACGTTCCAGCGATAGCTGCGCTTGGGCAAGGTAATGGGCACGATATGGCTGGCCTGATGCCCGGGTAAGGTCGAATTATCGCGCACTTCTAACCATAGCTTGGGGAAGATGCCTGTGTTATAAACGGTAAATTGCTCATCGAAATAGCGCCCGACTTGTGCGCGTTGGGCGAAGGTTTGGCGACCAATCCGCACCCAGTTCACCGCCAGCCACGACCAAGTAAATGCTCCTAGCAACAGCAACCCGAACACATACGCCAGATTGAAAAAAAAACGGTCGCCAGTCCATAGGGCGGCCATCAGCGCCAGAATGATCAGAGAATAGATGGCATTACGTCGATTAGCCATAACCTACCGTCGTTAGTAGCGGGAGCCTACCGTCGCACCAGGGATTGGTGTGCCACTGACGACGTGTTGCACAATGCTGCGCGACGAAATCTCTTTGATGCGTGCCGATGGCCCGACGATGATGCGATGGGCCAGCGTCGGTTCGGCCATCGGCTTCACATCATCGGGGATGATATAGTCTCGCCCTTCCATGGCTGCCCAGGCTTGGGCCGTACGAAAAAGGGCCAAGGCCCCGCGTGGGCTAGCCCCCAGGTACACATCTGGATGGTTGCGCGTAGCCGTCACCAGATCAACAATATATTGCTTGATGTCGTAATTGGAATACACCTCGCGCACGGCTTGCTGAGCATTGAGTAAGTCTTCAATGCTCGCCACCTGTTGCAAGGTTTCGAGCGGATGAGCGCGTTGTTGGCTCTCTAGCATGTTAATTTCTTCGGCGGGCTTCGGGTACCCTAGCTTAACGCGCATGATGAAGCGGTCTAGCTGGGCTTCGGGTAGCTGGAAGGTGCCTTCATATTCAATCGGATTCTGGGTCGCGAGCACCAAAAACGGATTCGCGAGCGGATGCGTGACGCCATCGACCGTCACCTGGCGTTCTTCCATGGCTTCTAGCAAAGCGGCTTGGGTTTTGGGCGTCGCGCGGTTGATCTCATCCGTCAGGACAATCTGCGAGAAGATGGGGCCCTCCCGAAACGAGAACTCATTGGTGCTCTGGTTAAAGATCGTGACCCCCGTCACGTCTGAAGGCAGCATATCGGGCGTGAACTGAATACGCCGGAATTCCGCCCCGATGGAGGCGGCTATGGCTTTCGCCATCACGGTCTTGCCAACGCCGGGCACATCTTCTAACAAGACGTGACCCCGACACAAAAAGCTGGTCACGATGAGCCGAACTTCGTTTTGCTTACCGATAATGACTTGCGAGACATTTTCGATAAGGCGATTTGCAATCGCTTGCACAATATTCATAGGGCCTGCTCTTTATATGGGGCATGTGGTCAAACGCCTAAATTATAGCATAGGCTTCACGCCTGTGTCCCCCGGATAGCACACAACCCCGGCAGAAGTCGGGGTTATGCACGGATAAGGCCCACAGGCTGGCCGATAAGCCGCATTCTGTCGGTGGATGATCATCTATCTGGGACGACGCTCACGCGCCGCCTCATGCAGTCTACCCGGCACTCAAAACGGGACGGGCCGCCCCTTGTGCCTATTTGACCTTGCTCCCGGTGGGGTTTACCGAGCCACACCTGTCACCAGATGTGCTGGTGCGCGCTTACCGCACCTTTTCACCCTTACCCCGCTGTTGCCAGGGGGCGAATCTGTTCTCTGTGGCACTTTCCGTCGGGTTACCCCGCCTAGCCGTTAGCTAGCACCGTGCCCTATGGAGTGCGGACTTTCCTCATGATGCCTGGCGGCACCACGCGATCATCTGTCCAACCTGTGCATGATTCAGTGTAGCAGAAAGCGCCCGCCACTCGAAGAGGAATCCTCTAGCCTTGCATCAAAAAACCGCGCAGAGCGTGTAAGGTACTCTCGACGCGGTCGGCATTCAGGGTGTAGCATTTGGCGCTTTCGCGGCGGCGCTCGGTCAGATACCCCGTCGCGGTTAGTTGCCGTAAATGGCGTGAAGCTGCCGATTGGCTCAGATCAAGCATTTGAATGACATCGGTCGCGCACAGTTCATCGTGCTGGGTAAAAAGCTCCAAAATGCGCAAGCGCGTATCATCCGCCAGGGCATTCAGCCGCACCAACAATTCGGAGCGATCAATGGCGGGAGAATAGTTAAAGACGCCTTCGGGCATGCGCGGGCGAAAATACACCCGCGTGAGTTGCGAGCCTTCTATGATGCCCACATACGGCCCGATGTGCGGATTGGGCACGAAGACCAGCCGTTGCGCATTTTCCAACTTGCGGAGCTTTTCGGCCAGGGGTGTGTCACTCAGATCGCGCCCAGTGATGATGCGCGTCACTTCCAAGGCGCTTTTGTGGGTGTAATCCAGCTTTTGAAAGGCGGCCACGGTTTCTTCCAACATGGGTTGACGGCGCGTCCATTCGTCTTTTAAGACTTGCTGCCACATGTCGCGCAGATGTTGCACGGCCAGGTCGCGCGTTTCTTGGGGCGTTTGGAGCATTTCCCACGACAAGCGCAAGACATTTTCATTGGCCTCGATGTCTTTTTCCGCCTGTAGGCGAGTGATTTCAGCATAAAATATGTCGTATTCGTGGCGCAAATCATCTATATTGGGGGTGCTCGCGCCGGGTTTAGAAGCAATCCATTCTTGCACCTGGGCCAGATGCGCGTTAATTAGTTCCTCAGCATCCTGCATTTGCAAGAAATCGGCAACCGCATTCAGGTCTGGCCACGAGACATCTTGGCGCAGAAGCTGCAAGCTGAAGATTTCCATCAAGACGCTATTGCGCAAGATGACCTCGGGCGAGAGGTGACGATTAAGCTGATACAACCATTCATCCATCCCTGTGTAGTTATCGATGTCCATTAGCAAAGATAAAGTGTTGAGCATCGAATGGCCCGGTTCGAGCTCAATACGTACATCAATGCTGGTCGGTGCCAGGATGAAATCGCGGTTGGTCATAGGCTGTATATCCTTCATGATGCGGGCTTGAAGCGCTGACTTTACCCGCTTAAGTGGGTAGGTTGCCTACAATATACCAACGCCATTAGGGCCTGTCAAGTTGAGGCGTGTTGCTATGCCCGGTTATAATGGCGGGCATGAAATCCATAACTACCCAACAGCTTCAACGCATCCTTCAAGGGCTATTGCACATCATGTTGATTCTGTGCCTTGTGGCAGGGCTCGGCTTGGTTGAGACGGCCTTGCCACGCCTGATTTACGCGGATGGTGTTGACCGCGCCTTACCCGGTGACGAGGTCGGCGAACTAGAGGTGCTCAGCACGCGCAGCCTATTCATTGACCAGCAAAGCTTACTACGATTCGTCGGTGGCCTGCTGATGATCGGCGGTGGTTTGGGGCTGCACTGGCGGCTGAATAAACGCTTGCAAACTAGCCAGACGTCTTCGCCAGACGCAGCGCATGATCGGCAATAATGGGGATCATCCCGCCAAAAGAGGCAAAACGTTGGTCTTGGGTTTGTCCGCGATGGTAGCGCACATAAATCTGGGCCACGATGACCACCAAACGATATAGCGCCAAAACGTGATAAAAGCTTATAGCGGTGACATCGCGCCCACTTTGCGCCGCATAACGCGCCACGAGTTCCTCGCGCACCGGGAAAGCCGCGCCGGGCATGCCTAGCAACCCTCGAAAAAAATCCGGGTCGCCCGGTTCGCTCCAATAGGCAAGTAACGTCCCCACATCCACCAGCGGGTCGCCCAGGGTACACATATACCAATCAAAAATCGCGACCATTTTTGAGGGATGGTCGGGACTGAACATCGTATTATCGAGCTTGTAATCGTTATGCAATAGCGTCGGCGGATTTTCGGGTGGCTGATGCGCATTTAGCCAAGTGTGCAGCCTTTCCATAGCTGGCACGTCATCGACTTTGGCCTTTTGCCAGCGCTTATACCAGCCGTCAATCTGCCGCGCGACAAACCCCGCCGGGCGCCCCAGGTCAGCAAGTCTCAGCGCCTTATAATCTACGGCATGAAAATCTGCCAGGCGATCTACCAACGCAACGGCTAACTGACGCGGTGCATCCGGAATTGTCTCGTAAGTCGGCGGCATATTCCGGCGCACGACGACGCCCCTTTGACGCGCCATGATGATAAACGGGGCGCCGATGACCCCGACATCCTCGCATAGATGATAGGCGCGCGGCGCATAGGGAAATTGTTGGTATAAAACTGACAGCACCCGATACTCGCGCGACATATCGTGCGCGCCTTGGGCCAACTGCCCCAGCGGCGGACGCCGCAAGACGTATTCATGCGCGCCAAACCGCAGCAAATAGGTCAGATTCGCTGCGCCACCGGGGAATTGCTCGACTGTCAGCGGCGCGTCCGCGCCGGGGAGTTTGTCGCGCAGGTAGTCCGCCAGGCGGGCTTCGTCAAACCGTTCATCAGGCCGAACGGGGATTGTTTCGCTCATCGGCGGCTTAGTCCTCTCGTTGGGCGTATTCTTTCAGGATACGGCGCGCGACCACCATACGATGCACTTCATCGGGGCCATCATAAATGCGCGCGGCGCGGCCATTGCGCCACATCATCGCCAGCGGCGTATCATCCGAAACGCCCAAACCGCCGTGCACCTGAATTGCGCGGTCGAGGACATCCATTAGCACTTTGGCGCCAAAGAACTTGATGAGCGAAATATCCACGCGCGCGGCTTTCTGGCCGAGTTGGTCGATCTTCCAGGCGGCGTGGAGCGTCATCCAGCGCGCGGCTTGAATTTCCGCCGCACTATCCGCAATCCAATTTTGGACGGTTTGCTTTTCCGCCAACGGGCCGCCGAAGGCTTCGCGCCGCAGCGCATACGTACACATCAGATCAAACGCGCGCTGAGCCTGCCCTAGCCAGCGCATACAGTGATGAATGCGCCCCGGCCCCAGGCGGGTTTGCGCCATGGCGAAGCCCGCGCCGGGCTCGCCCAGTGTATGCTTCAGCGGCACGCGGCAATCTTCCAGCGCGATTTCCCAATGCCCAGCCCCGGTTGTGTGCCCCATAACGGAAATCGGGCGCACAAAGCGCAAACCGGGCGCATCCGCTGGGACGATGATCGCGGTTTGGCGCTCGTACGTGCCCGCGTCGTCTTCCGTTACGGCGATGATGATGCCGAAGGCAGCACCATTGGCGTTGGTGCTCCACCACTTGCGGCCATTGATGACCCAGCTATCGCCTTCGCGCACGGCACGTGTGGCCAGGTTACGCGGATCGCTCCCGCTGGTGTCGGGTTCGGTCATGCCAAACAATGAGCGCGTTTCCCCGGCAGCCAGCGGTTCAAAATAGGTTTTCTTCTGCGCGTCCGTGCCGTATTCCCACAAGATTTCTTGATTACCACTATCCGGCGCATTGCAACCGAACGCGCGCGGCGCCAAATGGCTGCGCCCCAAGATTTCATTCAGCAAGCCATATTCCACCAGGCTCAGGCCCAGGCCACCGGCCTCAATTGGCAGATGCGGCGCCCACCAGCCGCGCGCTTTGACCTCTGCCTGTAATTCGCGCATATACGGGTGATCTTCGGCACAAGCCGGGAATGCCGCTTCATCATAGGCCAGGGCCTCGGCTTCCCACGGGATAATTCTTTCTTCGAGAAAGGCTAACACCTCTTGGCGGAGCGTTTCGATATGGTCGGGGATGCTAAATTCCATCAAAGCACGCTTTCAAATTATTTTTTATTTTTCTTGGCCTTGGCCAGTGTTTGCACATATTCAAACGCTTGGTGCACGAACTCGGGCCACTGTTCAGCATGCGCGGCGGGCACCTGAACCCATTCTTGCATGGGTTTACGCTCCGGCAGGGGCTGAAATAGATGCACGCCTTCGCGCTTCAGGGCGTCCTCGCGCTGAGGCGACGGCAATTTGACGATCAATTCATCCGTGTCTGTCCACAAAGCAGCAAAAATCTTGCCATGGATTTTGACGCACGGCAAACTAAACCACGATCCAGCTACGGCGCTGTGCTGGATGATATATTCCTGACGCAAATCATTGAAAAACTGTTGCATAATGGTCAAATCATAGCGTTTCAGAAAGACGGAAGCAACTCGCCAGCTTGTATATGATACCCAAACATCTTAAATGGCTCCTTGTGCTGAGCCTGTTGCTGCTGGGCTGGTTTATCCGCGCCTATCAGATTGACGTGCAAGAAGTATTCATCGACGAGGGCTACCACGCCGCGCGCGCGGTCGTGTTGTACGATTTCGAACAGCACCCCGCCCGCACGGCTAACGGTAAATTGGGCCTATATTTCTGGCTGGGCCTGTTCGAGCCGCCCTATGATGCCACCTTGCGCATCTTTCGTCTGATGGTCGCCTTGCCCGCGCTGCTAACGGGTGCGCTGGTCTATCGCATTACGCGTGAGTTGGACGGGGGCCCAGGTGCCGCGTTGCTCGCTTTGGGGTTGTATATGATGTTGCCCTTCGCCTTTTTCTTCGAGCGCCTAGCCCTGGCCGACCCCTTCGCGGCAATGTTCGCAAGCGCGGTCGCCTGGCGGAGTATCATCTTTGCGCGGCGTCCGAATTGGCAAGAAGGGGCGGTGCTGGGTTTATTGTTGGCTGGGGCCACGTTAGCGAAGCTCACCATGGGCCTATTGCCGCTCTTGCCCGTGGCAGCTAGCGTGCTCGCGGTTTATCAAACAGGCGCGCGGGGGCGCGCTTTGGTAGCGCAGGGGGGCCAACGATACTTGCTTGGTTTGGTCGTGGCGGCTGGTGTGCTGACGGCCTGCTGGCTACCCGTGTTTATTCCCGCCGGAATCGCTGAATTAAATGGCGAGCCGTTCATCCTGGTGAACCCCTATAACCTGGAACAGATCGAAAATGCTGACCCCTGGCGCGAAGCGCAGAATCTTGTGCCAATGATCGAAGCTTATGTCCACCCGCTAGGACTCGTGGTCTTCGCGGGGGCGCTCTTGTATGGGCTGATGATCCGGCATATACGCGATAAACTGATTTTTTTGCTGGTGTGGGCCACGTTGCCAGTTGCGCTCTCGCTAGTCGCCGCCGACTTGGTGCGCACGCGCTATCTGATGCCCGTCGCGGGGCCAGGCGTGGTGATAGTCGCCCTCGGGAGCGCCCATTTATGGCAGCATGTGCGGTTGGCGCGCCCTGTGTTAGCACTCGTGGGAATCGTGTGGCTTTTGGGGTTTACGTTGCCGTTTGCGGCAACCGGCATGACGCGCCCGGTTAATTTACCCCTCTCAGAAGCCGATTGGAATCGTTATCTCAGCGGCAATGTCAGCGGCGAAGCCTTGCGCGAAGCAGCAGAGGCCTTACAACGCGCCGAACCCACGCCAGAACTGATCTACGCCCCCTGGAGCACCTGTCAACTACTCTATTTCTATGTACAACCTGCCGCGCAATGTCTGCCCGATCCGCTCGACCCGCGCTCGGATGGCGAGGCACTACGCGAAGCCCTATTGGCCCAGATGCCACCAGATGAGGTCGCCTATGTGGTCATCGGCGGCGGCGAAACAACCCCTCTCTTTGAGGATAACCGCTTCCGCTGGGAGCCAATCGCCCGCTACGAACGGCGCTACGTAGACCGCCCCGTCTTGGTATGGCGCGTGCGCTGGGCACCTTAGTTTATTCCTGGGGCATATGGGGCCAGTTGTGCAAAATAGAGGCCAATAATGCGGCCCGACGCGGCATACTAGGCAAAAAGACTTGCTCGTGCCGCGCGTGGGCACCTTCGCCCGAGGGGCCAAGTCCATCTAAGGTTGGGATGCCGAGGGCGGCGCAGAAACTGCCATCACTGCCTCCGCCGCGAAAGTCCTCGCCAAACACCCCCCCCGTGACTTGCTTCATGGTTTCGAAGGTTTGGATCATCCGCTCGTCGCGCTCCATAGGGGGGCGTTTGAAGTCGCCAGTCAGAATAAGTTCGGCTTCGTCAAGGTAAGTTGGGCCATCGCTGAGTGCTTCCAGAGCTTGTTGCACCCGCTCAGCCTCGTGGCGATATTTGACGCGCACATTGACCACCAGGTCGCATTCGCCAGGGATGACATTGTGCTGGGTGCCGCCGCGAATGACCGCTGGGGTCACGAGCGTGCCGAGTTGAGGGTTGCTCAAGGCTTCGACTTGGTCGATGAGGTGCGCAATTTCTACAATGGCATTGACGCCGTCTTCGGGTGAACTGCCCGAATGCGCTTCGCGGCCTAACGCTGTAATCTGGAAGATGCCGACCCCCTTGCGCCCGGTGACGATTTCTTCGGCGTAATTCGAAAATTCGAACACCAATGCCAGCCCGGATTCAAGAGCGAGGCGTTCGGTTAGCGGACGAGAATATTCGCTGCCGATTTCTTCATCACCCACAAACAGCAGGGTCATGGGCCGCTGGGGTAATTGTTTATGCTGGCACAGTTCTTCAATAACGGATTGGATGACGGCTATCCCGGCTTTCATGTCATACGCACCCATACCAAAGAGCGTTTCATCCTCGACGCGCGTAGGTTCGCGTTCGACACTGCCTAACGGATGC
>DAOTVD010000007.1:0-1949 GCA_034437075.1 Anaerolineae bacterium | reverse complement strand
CGCACTTCCATCAAGAACAGTTTGCGATGGTCTGGCCCCAAGGCGGCGATCAGGTGATAGCGCGGCGTGAGTTTGCCGGGCTGGGCCTGGCTCCATTCTTGCAGGCGGCTTTTGGCGTCTTTGGTGCTTACGCGCTGCAAAACTTCATCCAGGGCGGGCTCGAATAATACTTCGATGAATTCATAAACGGCCTGCATACCTTGGTCCATGTATAGCGCGCCCATGATCGCCTCGAAGGTGTTGCACAGCGTCGAATTTTTGTCGCGCCCGCCGTTGGCCTCTTCGCCGCGCCCCAAGCGCATGATCTCTTGCACGCCGCAGGCCCGCGCGAAGCTGGCCAGCATCTCGGTACGCACCAACGCCGAGCGAATGCGGGTCAATTTGCCCTCGCGCATTTCCGGGAACTGACCGAACAGCCAATCGCCCGCGATAAAGTCAATGACCGCATCGCCCAGAAATTCGAGCCGCTCATTATGTTGCAGTAGGGGCTGCGCTTTCTTATGCTCGTTGACATACGAGCGGTGGGTGAGGGCCTGTTCGAGCAAGCTCATATCCTGGAAGGGCAGGCCGATTTGATGCGCAAAGTGCAGAATGTCGGGTGTGGTGGCGTCTTTGCTCATGCGTCGGGGGTGGGGTTGGCGCGGTCATCAGCGTTGGGGTGGTAATGCCCTTCGATCCACTGGGCATCTTCGCGCCGGACGTCTTTTTTCCAGATGGGCACGATTTCCTTTAGGCGGTCGATGCCATAGCGCGCGGCCTCGAAGCAACCATCGTCGCGGTGAGCGCTCGCGCAGGCGATCAGCACGGTTGGCTGGCCGATTTCCAAAACGCCGATGCTCTGCACAATGGCGATCCCTTGCACTTTGGGCCACTCCGCGCGAATTTCCTCGGCGACCTGGCGCATTTTGGCCAGGGCCATGGGCTCGTAGGCTTCGTATTCCAGGCGGACAGTCTCGCCGGGGCTGTCGCCGCGCGCGGTTTGGCCGCGCACATAGCCGCTAAAGAGGGCGATGGCGCCTGTTTCGGGGCGCACGATGCGCGCAGTCAGGTCGTTCAGATCAACCGGGCCGTGGTTTAGCACGAAGTGCTCGGGCCAAGCATCGCCGCCCGAGACGGGCGGAAAGAAGGCGATTTCATCATCGGAGGTTACTGGGTGCCCCGCGAACACGTATTCCTGATTCACGGCGGCAATCGCGCTGGGCAAGGCATCCGCCAGGGCGGGCACTTGGGCGGCTAAGGCCGCGCGGACATCATCAATGGTCGGCTCGGCATTGTTTAGGGTAATGTTCACGTTTTCGCCCCCGGCCAGGTCTTTCAGGGTGGCGAATAGGCGAATGCTCAGGGTCATGCTAGGCGTCATCGGCGTGGTAATCTCCTCGGGTGCCGCCCGTCTTTTCGATCAGGCGAATATCGGTGATGCGCATTTCGCGGTCCATAGCTTTGGCCATGTCGTAAACGGTCAGCGCGGCCACGTTGACCGCCGTAAGCGCTTCCATCTCGACGCCAGTTTGGCCGCTAGTGCGGCAGGTGGCGTGGATGTTCACGGCATTGGCGTCTTCGTCGATGGTCAATTCGACGTCGATGTGGCTCAGGTAGAGCGGGTGGCACAGCGGGATGAGATGCGCGGTTTGTTTGGCGCCCAGGATACCCGCTAGGCGGGCGGTGTTCAGCACGTCGCCCTTTTTCAAGTTGCCATCGCGGATGGCGGCCAGGGTCGCGGGTTGCATCAGCACACGCCCGGCGGCGCGCGCGGTGCGTTGGCTGGTGGGTTTGTCGCCCACATCGACCATGCGCGCGGCGCCATCCGCGTCGATATGGGTTAAAGAATTATCAGAAGCCATCTTCAAACGTCACTCGTAAAACTGGCTGGCCCACGCGGATTTCGTCCCCATCGCGCAGGATGCGCGGTTGGTCGGGCACCAGGCGCTGGCCGTTCAAAAACGTATTAT
>DAOTVD010000006.1:0-8876 GCA_034437075.1 Anaerolineae bacterium | reverse complement strand
AACATCGTCACGCGATGGGGAATGCACAACATCGCCAAGACAATGTGGCGCAACTGGCGTAGTTGAGTCGTCGAAAGGTGAGTTTCAAGGCACATGAGCAAGGGTATAATGTCGTTCATGGGTTTTCTTGTTTGTGTGTCGTATTTGTGAAACAACACTTTACTCGAAAACCCTACCCTTTTATGCCCTCATTTTGGCGAAGGTATTGGTTTTGCGTTCTCCATTATTTTTTCGGAAAAGGCCCGCCTCGCTCCTCCAAATTGTGCGTTTTAAGCGGCTATCTATTGGCCCGCGCGCGAATCCAAGCTAAACTAGGTGGCAGTACTAGCGTACTATGCAACAGAGGAGTACAAAACCATGGTTCATCATGCATCGTCGGCGCATGCATCCCCAGAGATGCAACGCCTGCAAAAAATTCTGGCCGACATCCCCGGCCTTGAATTTCTGGATGTCGAGCACTTCGAAGACCCTTGGGTAGCTTGGGTGTACAGCACCAGCAACGAAGCCAACTGGGTGGCCCAAACGCCCCTGGATACCCCCTCTGCCGACTTGGAAAATTGGCTGTCTGATGTTTTGCGCGCGGAAAACATCGCGGGCGAGATTATCCTGTATTTTTCGGACGAACCCAAACGCCGTAACTTTTTCCCGTGGGTGCGGGTGCGCGTGCCCCAAGACCCGGCCTGGGCTTGGCCGCTATGGTCTTTGGGGCAAGATTTGCGCATTATGTCGCCCAAGCGCGACTATGCGCTAGAGATTTCGCCGGAGATCGAACACGGGCAATATTTCGCCGCCGATGTCCGCCGCCGAGGCCAAAAGACTTACCCCGACAAGCACGACCTCTTCGCGGGGGATGTGGTCGCGGTACGCATTCTGGATGAACACTTCGCGCTCTCCGCCTTGCAAGATGGCGCTTTGGTGGTTTGGCGCTTGGGGGACCGTGGCGTGGTGAACACGCTAGAGGGCTATCGCTGGCTGGTGGAAAAAGCCATACGCATTGATAAATCGCATATTTTGTCGCTCTCGATGCTTTGGAACTTCCACACCGGGGCAATCGAGCGCCGCATCGTGAATGTCTCTGACCTATTGCAGGTCAGTTCGACCTATATCGTTTTTACGCGCGAATTGCGTTTCGCCAACCAGGCCGAACTCTCGCGCGAATATGCGCTGGTGCTGTGGGATGTCAAACAATGGCAGATTGTGCGCATTGCCGAAATGGGCGATACGTTCGTGCTGCCCGAAGCGCGCCTAGATGATGATTATGTCGTCCTGAGCTACCTCAGCGGGAGTCTATCGGTCTTCAACGTTAAGACGGGCAAGGTGTTGCATACTCTAGTAGGCCATACGGATATTATCGCCGCCACGGCCATGCTGGATGGCTCGCACCTGTTGTCGGCTTCCGATGACCACACCATGCGCCTGTGGAATCTGTATCGGGGGACGTGTGTACAGACCATTGAAGGCTTGCAGACCCCTGTGCGCAGTATCGCCGTGCTGGATCGCACCCACGTTTTGACCGCCGGCCTGGATAATACCCTGTATATCTGGAACGTGCGGCGCGGCGATATCGTGGGCACGTATAGCTTGGGCCATGGCACCGATTACCCGCTGCCTGTCAGTTCGCTGCAAGTGCTGCCCGCGCGCGATTATGTGGTCATCAACTTCGATAGCGACCTGCCCAGCACCACCGTGCAGATTATCCCCCTGACCCAAAGCAACGACGGACAACAATGGCAATTCGGGGAATAACCCTAAAGCAATCTCCTCAGCACGGCATCTAAGGCTTTTCCAAGTATTTAACTATGCCGCTTGCTTTTGTCGAAAAGGATACCGGCTTGATTTTACCCCCCTCTAGCTCCCCCCGAATTCGGGGGGAGAACTTACTCGTGCGCATAATAGCCCCTCCCTGAATTCGGGGAGGGGCTGGGGAGGGGTAATTATTTTTCTGGAAAAGCCTAATAAAACGGACAACTGTCCGTTTTCTAATGCAGTTTTTATACGCTGCCAGGCGTTGATCTGGTATAGTTTTGCTATACAACAAACGGACTAAAGTCCGCTTTAGGATGACGAACGACAGATACAAGGATTAAAGGAGAGTTGGACATGGCAACCTGGAACCTAGACCCCGCCCATACCCAGATCGGTTTTTCCGCCAAGCATATGATGGTCACCACCGTGCGCGGCAACTTTCATGAATTTGATGGTAGCGTAAACTTTGACCCCGCCAACCCGGCAGATGGCAGCGTAGAAGTAACCGTCAAGGTCAACAGCATCGACACCGGCGCGGCAGACCGGGACAATCATCTGCGCAGTGCGGACTTTTTTGACGTGGAAAATTACCCGCACATGACCTTCCGCAGCACGCAGGTGGAAGTGACGGGCGAAAACACGGGCCGCATCACGGGCGACCTGACCATCCGCGACGTAACCCGCCCCGTGGTGTTGGATGTCGAATTTTTGGGCGAAGGCGAAAGCCCCTTCGGCGATTACCGCGCGGGGTTCGAAGCCACAACCAGCATCAACCGCGAAGACTTCGGCCTGACCTGGAACCAACCCTTGGCCAATGGCGGCGTTTTGGTGAGCAAAGAAATCAAAATCAGCCTGGATGTGCAAGCCGTGCGCGCCACAGATGCCCAACCCGCGTAAGGCTTTTCCCGAAAAATAAAGACCCCTCCCCAACCCCTCCCCGAATTCAGGGAAAGCGGAGAGGGGGGTAAAGTCAAAAGTATACCCCCGTCAGCCGAATTCGGGGGGAGCGGGGGGTCGGAAAAGCTACAAACCCACAAGGGGCGCTAAGGCTTTTCCAGAAAAATAATTACCCCTCCCCAGCCCCTCCCCGAATTCAGGGAGGGGCTATTATGCGCACGAGTAAGTTCTCCCCCCGAATTCGGGGGGAGCTAGAGGGGGGTAAAATCAAGCCGGTATCCTTTTCGACAAAAGCAAGCGGCATAGTTAAATACTTGGAAAAGCCTAAGCCCCTTGTGTTCGTCATACCCCAATAGATAAAAAAATGTCGCTATTTCGCGACGAATTCATCCATGTGCAGTTGGCCGAGCGTTAACTGCAAACAGGCTTCCGGCCCATACACCGCTGTGTCTAGCACCAGGTCGTACAGGTTCGGGTGCCAAAAAAAGACCGGAGTCTGCTCGGTGAGCGTCCCCGGTTGTATGACCCAGTCTTGCCATTCTTGCGCGTACATTTGCGACCAGCGATTGGTATTTTTCTCCAATCGTTCATAGGCATGCAGCATAGCCTCGGCGGGGGTCATATGGTCGCGTTCGGCCAGGCGTTGGGCGCGGTCGAGTTCATTCGTACAGATGAGCAGAATTTTCAGGACGCCAGGCACGCCCTGGGCCACAAAACCCGACAGCCACGACTCCACAATCAGCCCTTGTTGGGTCATGAGTTGCTCGCGAATGCTGTAGTCCGTCTGACGGTCTACGCTCTCATCATAATCCGCGGCGCTATGATGCGCTTTTTCTTGCTCTACCAAATCCGGCAAAAAACGGCGCATGTATTCGCCGCCCGAGTAGCCCGTCCAATCTTCTTTGGCCAGCGCTTCGCGCAGGAGATTTAACAGGGTCGTAGAACCCGTGCCCGCGATGCCGGAGATTGTAATATTTTGGTAGGGTCCTACAGTTGTCCTCGTCATGGTTGGTATCAGCACTTGGTTACTCACGCTGGAATGATAACCTCTTTGATAAGCAATGACCAGTATGCTCCTAGTATGGAGGATTGGCTAGGTTTTGTCAAAGTAAAGCGTAATTAAAGTCTGCTTAATTTATAGGGTCAGCCATGCAAATCAGCCTGGATGCACGCCCAGGCCCGGCGGATGGCCCATTCGCGCCCGCCATAATACAGCGCCAACAGCCCCAGCGCCGTATACCAGGGCGTACCCAGCATCAGCAGCAGCCCCGGCCCGCCGATCATCACCGGAAGCACCAGCCAGACGCCATGCGCATTGACCGCCAAGCCCACGGCCAGCAAACCGATTATCGCGCGCCCGGTGACCAGCGCCGCGCCGCTGCCCAGCGCCAGCCGAAATGGGTCTTGCGCGCTGAGCTTCAGCCCACCATACACCCCCAGCGCGATACTTAGGGCGTAATCTTGGCGACGTTCCCACATCAAGATGACGATCACCAGCGGCGCGGTAATGAAACAGATGCCCAGCAAATTCGTATTGATGGCGCTGGGGCGCGTGCTAAGCACCAGCGCGATGAGCATGCCCGCCAGCGATTGCAAAATTTCCAACGTGGCCATAATCGGGCGGTAGGGTTCTAAGCGCGAGGCTACGCGCATCATCATGACCCCGGCGCGTTCATACGGGATCATCATGAGCACGTCCCAGCGGCCCGTGGTGCGTTCGGTGGCCAATGCGCCCGCCGCTAAGCCCGTGGTCATGATCGGGCCGAGGTAGGCCACCAAGAGCGCGGCCACAAGGAAAATAAAGGCCGTGATGCCCACCGCGACCAAAAAGGTCGAAAGCCCGAAGATGATGCCGAAGCTGAAGGCCACCAGCGGCACCACCAACACCACTAGCGGAATCGCCTCCGCCATCCGATCCGGGATTTCGCTGGCCAGGTAGGCCGCGCGCGTGTTATAGGCGTCTTGTAGCCAACGTCGATAGAGCGGGTGCCGCTGGAATATATAGCGGCTAAGTTGCAGGCGCCGCAGGAGGGCGCCCGTTGGCAGGCTCTCCCAGGCGCGCGTGCTGAATTCGATCCACATGAGGCTGTTTTGCTTTCCGAATGTTGCGTCCAAAATTATTGAGTTACGACACAGGCTTGCGCGTGCTGGCCCGGTTCACCCGGCACAAGCGGCTGAATTCGCAATAATGCGCGCATTTGCCTTTGGCTAATTTGCGCGGTTGGTTGGCGAAGATTCCGCGCCGCGCCGCTGTTACGGCCTCGTGCAGATGCGCGCGCGCCTGCTCCACTGCCTCATCAGGATAGCGGATGCGCCCATCGGCCTTATTGCGCGTGATGCCCCAGAACAACCCCCCCGCGACCCGATACCCCGCATACCCATTTTGGGCCAGGGCTTGCTCGGCGGCCAGCAAATACAGCAGCATTTGATAATTACGCCCCTCGGCCATGTCGGCGGTGCGGGGTGTGCTGCCGCTTTTGTAATCCAGCACAATGACCGCATCGCCGCTGATATCTAGGCGGTCGATATACCCGCGCGCCAAGAGCGGCCCCGCCGGGCCATCGATCACGACGGCGGGCTGGCCCTCGTAGCCAAAAGGCGCTTCCACGGCGAAGGTCTGGCGCGGGCCAGCCGCCAGTTGATTGACCGGGCTATCCGGCGAGAAGTCCAGGCGCAGCACGGCGCGCATTTTTTCGAGCATGTCGTGCTGTTGTTGCTCCCACAAGCCTGCCGCCTGAAAGCCGTATTCGCCCGGGGCGTTGTCAAAAACCTGGGCGGCTCGTTCCTCCAAAATCACAAGTGCAACGTCGAGATTCTCTAGCGTGATGGTCATTTCGCGCGCTTGAATCTCGGCGTAGGTCTGTTCGAGCACTTTATGGTAAATATTGCCGATTTGCAGCACGGTTAGGCCGTCTTCGGGTTCTTCGTAGGCTTCCAAGCCGAGCAACCGCTTACTGAAATAGCGAAAGCCGCACAGGCCCAGGTCGTTGAACTGCGTAGCGCTCCATCGGTGGCTGGGCCCCAGGCGACGCCCGACCTCCGCCAGCAATGCGGGATGGCTCAAGATGCCGCTATGGCCATCAAAAGGCGCGTCGGCGCGTTCGCGGGCTAGTTCCACCCGCCGCCCGTGCCAGATGCGCCAACCCAGCGGGCTGTGCCGCACATATGCGGCGGCCTGCGTTATATTCGGTGCAATGTCGGCCTCGTTCAGGGCACGCGCGACCGCCACGGCCAATTCACGCGGATTGGCCGCGTCAGCCACCCCGGCGGAAGCACCCAGGGCCAAGCGTTCGATCTCCGCGCCCGGCAAAGCCGCAAACGCACGTTCCCAAAAAATGGACGGGCTCCACGGATTGCCGCCCTCGTCTACCGTGGGGCGGCTCAGCACGAGTTGGCGCCGAGCTAGCGCGGCCATCTGATAAAACAAGGCCGCGTCACGATTACGATAGCGGGCTTGTTCCACAGCCAGCCCGGCTTCGGCGAAGGTCGTGCGCTCGCGTTCGCTGTAGAGCGGATCGTCGGGTTGCTGGGCCGGGAAGCTCCCTTCGGCCAAGCCCAGCACGAAGACCACATCATGCGGCAGGCCGCGCGCCTCAAAGACGCTCGTGGCCAGCACACGCCCCAAGCGCGCGCGCATTACCGAGCCGCTTTGCTCGCGCAATGCCAGGTCTAAATCTGCGCGGAAGATCGCCCACGGGATGGCCTGCGGCGTGCCATCCGGCGCGAAACGGGCGGCTAATTCACCCGAGGCCAGCAGATCGGCCAGCGCAGCGCGCCAAGCATGCATGGCGCCCACATCCCGCGCGACTGTCTGGGGCGTGCCCGCGCGCAAAGCGCCGTAAAAATTCAGATGGTCGGGCGCGCTAGGCTCGGGCATTGTGTCGTCGGCGGCATCGTCCGCCAGGCTCAGCGGATCGGGGCCCAGCAAATCTTCTAGCCAGGTGATGTAATCGGCGGGCGTGGCCTGTGCAGGGGGCGTAATACGCGCGAAAAAGGCCCCTAATGCTTCGGCAAGTTCCGGGGCGGCTTCAAACCCAACTTCGGCGCGGTCGTCTTCCGCCGGGCGTATGTCGCGGCGCAGCGCACTCAGCCAAGCATCCGCCCCGCGCACGATAGCCTGCGCCATGCTCAGCCGTTCCAGGTGGTCGATGTTTGCGCGCGTCAGGTGCGGAATCTCGAAGTACGGGCTATTGAGAACATCCAGCAACGCGCGGCGCGGGAAGTCGGCGGCGGGTAAATCCAGCATAGCCAAAAGGCTGCGCACGGCGGGATTCTCGCTGGCGGGGTCGTCGTAGCGCACGACCAGCGGCACGCCATAGGCCCGCGCGGCACCGCGCAAAGCGCTTGCGTAGGTCGCGGGCTCGCGCGCCACGATGAGAATCGCGTCGGGTTGGGCGGCCTCGTCGTGCAATAAGCGCTTAATGGCGCGCATCACGGCGCGGGCCTCGCTGGTGGGGTCGGGCGCTTCGATGCCGCGCAAAGCGCCCTCGGCGGGCTGCGGCGTAGGCCCTGGGGCGATCAATTGCGCGGTCAAATGCTGTAAGCCGGGGGCGCGGTCGCTGGGCTGGGGCGGCAAAGGAGACTCGTGCCAAGCGTCTGGGTCGGTGGCGCGTAGGCGGTCGATGGTCAGGGCGCGGGTGGGGGCGGTGCCGTCGTCCAGGGCCATGACGCACGCCGCGCGCACCTCGCGCGCAATAGCCGAGAGCAAACGCGCTTGCAAGGGCGTGAATTGGTCGAAGCCATCCACGGCCAATAATCCTACGGAGCCGAGCAGCCCCCGCTGCGCGTTCAGTGCATCCAGCGCGACCCAGCCCGCGCCGTCCCGGTCGGCTAGGCGATGGGCGATGAGTAGCTCTTGGTAGGCCGCATAAATGCGCGCGATGTCCTGATCTTTGGGGCCTTGGGTTTGCGCGAAATGGCCGAAGGGCTCGTGCCGCACGACGCCCTGTTTTAATTCCTGGATGAAATCGCCCACCAACCCCACAAAACCGGGCATCTGCGCGATGCGCTGATAATACGCCAGGCGTCCGGCGGCGTGTTCCCCCGCGATGACCGAGCGCAGCAGGCGCCGCGCGGCCCCTCGGCCCAGCGTGCGTTGCGGCTGGCCGACGATGTCCAGCAGACGCGCGTATAGGTCATAAATCCCGAAGAAATGGACGTTAAAGAGCGCGGCGCCCGGCGCGGCGCGGATCAAACGCTCGCGGAAGGCGTCTTCTTGCAAGCGATTGGGCAACACCACCCAGATTTCATCCCAACCTTCGGCGGCTTGCAAGACGCGCTGAATGAGATAGGCCGTTTTGCCAGCCCCCGCTACTCCTGTGATAATCTCCCCTGGCATGTGGGCTTAGCCCAGGTCTGCGGCTGTGGGGCGGTTGTCGTTCAGGCGCAGGGCGGCCATTTCGCTGGTGCGCAGGCGTTCGTTCAGGCGCCAGGCTTCCCAGTAGTAGCCTTCGAGTTCTTCCATGAGCCCTTCCCAGGTGAGGCTCTCGGCGAATTCACGCGCGAGGCGGCCCATGCGCTCCCGATGAGCAGGATTATCGCGGATTTTGGCGACCTTGGCGGCGAAATCGTCGGGGTCTTCTTGGCAGATGTAGCCGTTCATGCCATCCAGCACCAGATCGACCACGCCACCCGCGTTGGGCACCAGGGCCGGTAGGCCGCTGGCCATAGCTTCGGTGACGACTTGCCCGAAAGTCTCGTTGGTGCCCGTAAAGGCGAATAAATCCGCGCTGGCATAGGCCACGGCTAAATCATCGCCGAATAAATAGCCCATAAAATGCACGCCCGACCCGAATTCTTTTTCGAGGTTTTCGCGTTCGGCACCATCCCCCACGATGGTCAGCGCCACACCGGGCAATTCAGCGACCTTGGCCAGTAAATCTAGCCGTTTTTCGGGCGCCAGACGCCCCACATACAGCACGAGTAAGCTATCCTCGGGGCGTCCGTTAAGCATGCGCGCGCGCATCTCGGCGCTTTTCTTCTGCGGGCTAAAGCGCTTAATGTCGCGCCCGCGCGTCCACAGGCGCAAGCGCCGAAAGCCCCAGCTTTTCAGTTGGCGGATGATGGTATGCGAGGGCACGAGCGTAATATGAGCGCGGTTGTGCATCGCGCGCAATGAGTCGCGTATGGGGTTGGCCAGCACGTTGATACCATAGCGCGTGGTGTAGCCGGGAAAGTCGGTTTGATAATTGGCCACCAGCGGCAAGCGGCGATTCTGCCCGAACAACACCCCC
>DAOTVD010000005.1:0-6138 GCA_034437075.1 Anaerolineae bacterium | reverse complement strand
GGGGGATGAGACAGTCGGCTGGGGCAATGGACGCAGCAAACGGAGCGCGGGCCAGGCCGCCGCCGACATGGCGCTCAGCGACTTGGGCGTGGCCGAACAAACCACCGAACAGCCCCACGCGCGCTAAACGACGGAACCAAGCGACTCGCGTTTCGCGCATAAATGCCGTACAGTTAATCGCAACGAGCAAAACAGCCAGAAGGGCGGCACGCGGCATGGCCAAACGACATCGCGCCCCGTTGCGCAATCCGAATCTACAGGGCTTATTGGTACTTGCAGTGGTGGTCATCATCGCCGGGGTCTACCTGGTGAATAATCGGAGCCAACCGCAGCGCTTAGCGCGCCCCGCCCAACCCACCGCCGCCACAGACAGCACGCCCAACACGAATCAATTCATGTTGCTGCAACAACAATTCACCGCCCTGCCTTCGCCCACCTCTACGCCAACTACTTCCCCGACCCCCTTCATGCCGCCCACCGATGACGCGCCCCTGGCGACGGCGCGCGCGTTCAATCCGTCGCCGCTACCCGTGCGCAACCTGCCAACGCCGCAATCGCTCATCACGCAAACGCCGCCGCCTTCGCCCGCGTTCGTGCAAAATACCCCGGTGCCCTTGCCCACAGGCGTTGAGATTGGCTCTGCGCCGAATTTCGAGGAAAACCCGCAACGGTTCGAAGTCCCGCCTGAGGAAGTGCCACTCAGCGCCCACCCTTTCGACCATTATTGGCTGGCCCGCCCGATTGATGTAACCGCCAATAGCGAATACTTGTTTTACTATCCGTATGGCTCGGGGGGAGATGGTTGGCGGGTGCATCATGGCATCGACATCCCCAACCCAGTGGGCGAAGAAGTCCGCGCAGCGGGGCCGGGCACGGTCGTCTATGCAGGAAGCGAAGAAGAACAGCGCAATTATGGCGACCTGGAAATCTACGTCTCCTACGGCAATGTGGTCGTCATCGAGCACGATTTTGGCTGGCGCGGCCAACCCGTCTGGACACTGTACGCACATATGTCCGCGATGCTGGTCTCGCAAGGTGACCGAGTGGATACGGGCGACATCATCGGCTTGGTGGGCGTCTCGGGCTATGTTACGGGGCCGCATGTGCATTTCGAAATCCGCCTGGGCACCAATAGCTATTTCAGCACGCGCAATCCGCTACTGTGGATGGCGCCCTACCTGGGGCATGGGGTCGTGGCTGGGCGTGTAACGGATGCCGAAGGCGCGTATATTGAAAATGCCATCGTCCAACTTAACCAGGACGGCAATATTACCGACCGAACGACCACGTACACCGATGCCTGGGAAGAAGGCGCGCGGGTATGGTCTGTAGTGCCGGACGACAACTGGCGCGAGAATTTCGCCCTGGGCGATATTCCCGAAGGAACCTATGAACTGATTGTGCTAGTGGAAGGCCGGCGCTATTTCGAGAGCGTGCGCGTCAACGCGGGCGTGACGACCTTTGTGGAAATGCAGATCGACGCCGTCGCCACGCCGCAACCTTTCCAGGAGGAAACGCCATTGGGTGGGGCGAATGCGGGCGTGCCGACGACAATGCCAACGGGGCTACCTTCACCCACGCCGAACTGAAGCGGCCAAAAAGACGCCTGCACCACCAACAACCTACGCCAGCCTAATTGCATATTGCGGCAGCGAGAGGGCTTAGCTACACTTGCGACATAAGAGAGCCAATATTGAGGAGCATCTCATGCCTAGAGTTTTTATGCTTGTAGGGGTTTTGGCGCTAATCGTCTTGCTCCCTACATTCGTTGGTGCCCAAGATACCGCCGCATCAACCCTTGAACCCGGTGTCGCGGTAGAAGCGACCCTGGATAACGAAAATTTTGCCCAGAACTTCGTTTTCTCGGGGGCCAGTGAAGACGCTATCACGCTGGACGCCTTTACCGAAAGCGATGATCTAGCCCTGGTGATGTGGCTAACGGGCCCGGATGGGGCAATCTTGGCCCGCGACACCGACCCCGAAACCCCCGAAGATGCCCTAATCGGTGACTTCGCCCTGCCCGAAGACGGGCAGTATATCGTCACAGTCGCCCGGGCCAACGGTGCTGCTGGCGAAACGAGCGGCGACTTTACATTAACGCTCAGCGGTTCGCTGACCCCCATTGCCGCCGAAGCCACCGCCACGCCTCAACCGCCCACAACCAGCGCACCAGCCACCGGTGCCGACTTTGACGTGCCAACCGTCACGCTCCAACAAGGCGGTATCAACATTGCCCTCAGTTGGGACGCCGCCACCAATATGAATCTGGAAGTGCGCGACCCACTCGGCGGCGCGATTTTCAACACCAACCCCGTTGGGCCAAATGGCGGTAGCCTGAGCGAAGACATCAACGCAGACTGTGAAACCGCCACCGCCGACAACCCTACCGAACGTATCAGTTGGGATGCCGGGCAACAACTGGGCGGTAGTTATGAAATTATCGTCTATTACGTGGATGGTTGCGCGGTGAATCTGCCCCAACAATTCACCATTTCGGCCAGCGTCAACAGTGAAGAAGCACGCACCATCAACGGCACGCTGAACCCTGGCCAGAGTTACATGGCCGCTGTGAACATCGAGCCCGATGGCAGTTGGAACCTGTTCAATGGCGGTGTGAACGCCGGGCTAGACATCAACCTGGTGGCCACTCAGATCGCGGAAGCGCAACCCTTGCCCGGCGTGCAAGCCCAGGGCGTCCTCACGCGCGATAATCCGGCAGAAGCTTATACCTTCGAAGGTGTGGCCGGGGATAGCATCATCCTAGACATGGAAACCACGGCGGGTAGCCTAGATACCTACCTGATTCTGCTGGGGCCAAACGGACAAGAAATCGCACGCAATGATGACCGGGACGACACCAGCACCAATAGCTTGATCCAGCAAACGCTAGCCCAAAACGGCATTTATACTGTCGTAGCGACCCGTTACGCGCAGAACATCGGCGGCACCGAAGGCGCCTACGTGCTCGACCTGGGCTTAAGCGTCCCCGAAGCCGCCACTGGCAGCGCCACAACGCCCCCAACGAACGCAGACACGACCACGACTGAGACGGCGACAACGGACACCAATACAGCAGAGGCAGAGCCCACCGTGCCGCCCGACCCCATCACTGGTGCAGGCACGACAACCACCACCGTGCGCCCCGAGGGCCTGCCCGAAGGCAGCGTCGAAATCATTTTGACCTGGAACTCCACCGCCGATGTGCAATTGCTGGTTCGTGACCCCCAGGGCATCGCCATCTATGATGACAACCCCAGCGCGCCATCCGGCGGTATCCTAGAAGAAGTCGGCAACGCGCGCTGTGCGGGCAATTCGAACCCTGTGTCGTATATTTACTGGCCCACTAGCCTTTTGCCACGCGGCATCTACGAGATCGACATCTGGTACCAGGACAACTGCCAGGACCCCAACCCAGTGACCTTTAACCTGATTGTTAATGTACAAGGCGAAACCGTCATCGAAACCACCCAACCCGCCACGCTCGATTCGCACTATGGCGTAACCTTCGAGATTGACCCGGACGGCAATGCCACAGCAAGCGAAGGCGGCTTCTTCGATATGGATAGCGCTGCGTCGATTGACTACTTCGACTTGTTGAACACGGCGGAACCCATCGAATACGGCGACACCATCACCGCTGAAATTACCTCTGCGGAACGCTTTTTGCTCTATGGGTTCGAAGCCGAGGCGGGCGACCGGGTGCGCATCTCCATGCAACGCACCTCCGGCACGCTGGACACTGCGCTGTATCTCATTGACCCTACCGGCTTACAAGTGGCCAATAACGACGACATCGGCACGATTGACCCCGCCACGGGCGAACGCGACACCAACTCATTGATTGATGGCGTCACGCTCGACCAAGACGGTACCTACTACATCATCGCCACACACTATGGCCTGCAATACGGCGGTACCATCGGCACCTTTAACCTGACTTTGTTCCAATTACCGCCAGGCTAATTCGTAACGACGCACACTACATTTATCCTGAGGCGCAATATGCGCCTCTTTTTTTGCGTTTTACCTGCTCGCGTCATGCTTCGTGCGTGTATAGTCGGGGATGCGCCCTGTTGGCCTGGCTCTATGCGCTAGGGGGTTGGGCGCTGTTGGCTTGAGGCGCGCGTATGCCCCGGATGAAAAACCGTACCAGATGCTCAATACGCTTTTGAATATCGTCTGGCGTGAGTGGCCCGAACTCGCGCGGTGGTTCTAGCACGGCCAACAGAGCAAACATACTGCCCATAATGACTTCTGGCGCCAGCTGCGGGTCGATCTCACCAGCTTGTTGACCCGTGTTAATCGTATGGAGCAAATACCCGCGAATCGCGTCTTGCAGATCAATCAGGTCGGGTTGGTTTTTCAGCACATCCATGACTTGGTGATACACCAGCGGCATGGAAAAGCCATCTGGCGCGTGTTGGCTTTCCAAGACATAGCGCATAATTTTTTCGAGCTGCGTCAGCGGCGAGCCAGCCTCCAGATTTTCCAGATAGGAGGTCAGATTTTGGGCGCCGCATAACGCCACCTGCGCCACCATATCATCCTTCGTGGAAAAATGCTGGTAAAGGGTCGGCTTCGAAATCCCCACGGCTTCGGCTAACTGCTCCATCGTGAGTTCGTTATACCCTTGCTCCCGGATGATGTGGCCCGCTGTCCGCAGAATATGGGCCTCGCGGCGCGCCCGCTCACGCTGTTTATACGGTCTTTTACGCATATTTTAGTAGGTTTTACTAGCTTTTATATGTCATATTGTAGCTTAACCGCCCCAAAGACCCAAGCTAAAGGCCGCATGAGAGAATTTGCAAGTTGGTCATGTGCTGCCTAAATTCATGCTAGCGATTATCAACCACATTGAGGATGACAATGCAACAATTCCCCTCGCTTATGGGCCAAGCCCTGGACGGTACGTCATATCACTTACCGTCTGACCTGAATGGCCCGGCCTGCTTGCTCTTGCTCACGTTTTCCGATCGTTGCCAGAACATCCTGCACCCCTGGCAAGACGCCGCCGCCAGCCTAATGCAAATGATTCCGCATCTGCGGTGCTATACGCTGGCAGTTTTGGAACAAATGCACCCCGCCCAGCGCGAATTCGTAGCTGCTAGCCTACAAATGGCCATCCAAGACCCCACCTTGCGCGCCTGTACATTAATGATTTTTTCAGGCATGATTCCCTTCGTGCAACAGATCACTAGCCACCCGACCGAGAATATACTGGCGTTGCTGCTCGATAGCGCGGGGGCGGTGGTGTGGCATACCAGCGGCGCTTGCGACCCGCAAAAAATGCAAGCTTTGCATGACATCCTCGACCAAATGCCCCCGCGCGATTAACTTTGCTCGCACGCGCTACGGCAATCCGAAAAACGCCATATTCCAGGCTTGACAGGCTGCACCGAGCAGGTTAGAATTTCGAACGAAAGTTCTAAAGCCTGTAAGCGAGATAAATCCATGGCCAAACGAAAAACCAGCAAGAGAAAAGACGAGCCTGTAGCGCAAGATGCCAGCCTGGCCGAACGCCAAAAAGCGCTGGATGCGACCCTGGGCGAACTCACCAAACGCTATGGCGAAGGTACCATCCTGAAGCTAGGAGATGCCCAACACCTACAAGTGGATAGCATCCCCACCGGGTCCTTAGCCGTTGATATTGCCCTGGGGGTCGGGGGCATTCCGCGCGGACGTGTAACCGAAATTTATGGCCCCGAAAGTAGCGGTAAAACGACCCTATGCTTGAGCGTCATCGCCCAAGCCCAGCGCTTAGGCGGCATTTGCGCCTTTGTGGATATGGAACACGCCCTAGACCCGAACTACTGCGGCACGTTGGGGGTGGACGTCAATAATCTGTATATTTCGCAACCCGACATGGGCGAACAAGCCCTAGAAATTGTCGAAGAATTGGTGCGCTCGGGTGCCGTAGATGTCATCGTGCTGGATAGCGTCGCTGCGCTGGTGCCGCGCGCCGAGATCGAAGGCGAAATGGGCGACAGCCACGTAGGATTGCAAGCGCGCTTAATGAGCCAGGCCCTACGCAAAATTTCCGGCGCCATCAAACAAACCAATACCGTCGTCATGTTCACCAACCAATTGCGCGAGAAAATCGGCGTCATGTTTGGCAGCCCCGAAACCACAGCCGGGGGG
>DAOTVD010000004.1:0-15333 GCA_034437075.1 Anaerolineae bacterium | reverse complement strand
CACCCGCACAGCATACATTCGGCATCCACTTCCATACTGGGCTCGGTGAACGGGAAATGGCTGGCGCGGAAGCGCACGCGCGTCTCGGGGGTATACATCCGCCGCGCGAAGTCCGCGATGGTGCCTTTTAAGTCCGTCATGGTGATGCCGCGCCCGATGGCTAAGCCTTCCACCTGGTTGAATTGAATCTCGCTGCGCGGGGTGATCTGTTCGTAGCGATAGCACATGCCCGGCAGAATCACCCGGATAGGCTGCGTGCCATTTTCGCCGTAATCACGCATGGCGTGGATTTGCCCCGGCGAGGTATGCGTGCGCAGCAAAACGCCCTCCGTGGTGGTGTAGAAGGTGTCCCACATATCGCGCGCGGGATGGTGAGGGGGGATGTTCAGCGCCGTGAAGTTATGATAATCGTCTTCCACATCTCGCGAGCGGTAGACCTGAAAGCCCATTTCCGCCCAGATGGCCGCGATCTGGCGCAAGGTTTGCGTAGAGAGATGCAAACCACCCAGCGATTGAGGCCGCCCCGGCAAGGTCACGTCGATTTGGCCATCAGCCAGGGCGGTTTCTAGCTCGG
The DNA here is from genome assembly GCA_034437075.1 of Anaerolineae bacterium. GTDB lineage: Bacteria > Chloroflexota > Anaerolineae > Aggregatilineales > J027 > DAOTVD01. Next base: position 14,759 of record DAOTVD010000004.1, on the reverse strand, counting down.
CGTGTTCCAGCGCGGCGGCTTTTTCGCCCAAGGCTTGCAACAGCGTCTCTTTGACGGCATTGGCCCGTTGGCCGTAGGCGCTGCGTTCTTCTGCTGGCAGGCTGCCCGTTTTCTTGAGCGCCTGCGTAATGGCGCCCTTTTTTCCCGTATAACGACTTTCCCATTCGCGCAGGGCGTCTGTATTGAGAACATCGCCCAACGCAGCGAGGGCCTCTTGCTCTAGTTGATCTAATTCTTTGCTCATGTCGATTACTCCTCTGTACGACAGGTAACTTCTGCATTGTTTTGGAACAACCGCACACGGCAATACCAGGTCATACCATCTGTGTGGATGCGTGTATTGCCCGTCGGCACGATTTCGCCGTTATAAGTCAGGGTCAGGAATTCGATAGCGTAATCATCATCAATGACGCCCATCGCATATTGGTCGGTAGCGCGCATCACATCGGTCGCGTCGGGGTTTTCCCAGCGCAGGCGCGCCACGCCCAGAAAAATGATGATCCCCAACACCAGCGGCAATACGCCAAACGCCAGAGGCCGCCGCCAACGAGAGCGCAAAACCAAACTCAGGTATATAATCGCTAGCCCCAACGCCGCCAGATGAAACACCAACACGACAGGCAAGAAAAAAAGGATGTCACTTTCTACCCCCAGGGCGCCGCTATTGCGGTTCCAGGCCCCGATGACCAGCGTGATAATCGGCGTGGTGAGTGCGGCGATCAGCCAGGCCAAGCGATTGCCCCAGAACGTTGTGAGCGTCCAACCCAACACGAAGCCATACAGGCAAAAAATGCTTGCCGTCAGCAGCATATCGCGCCAATTGATGCGCACATCGATCTGCGGAAAGCGCAGCCAAGGGTCGAGCAGCACCATCAGCGCGCCGAATAAAAACCCCGCCAGCACCCCCACCAGAATGAGGTTGCCTGGTTCGATGCGCACGGGTACGACCATCGCTAGCTTCTCGGGCTGTGTGTTTTCGCTCACGGGTTTACTCCTGTTTTCATTACGCGAACAATGCAAAACGCCCGCCCCCATCTTGCGCAGGGACGAGCGTTGACATGTCAAGACTCGCGGTACCACCCTGGTTGCTTGGCACGCACTACACGCACCAAACCCCTCAGTTAACCCGCTAACGCCGGGGGCGCGGGGCCGCCTACACAGTCCGCAGACCTTCAGCGCCCGGCTCGGGAGGGAATTCAACGGGTCGCTAGCATCATGCCGCACTTGCAGCCTATGGCGCGGTCTCTCTGGGCCAGATGGGCAAACGCCGTTTACTATGCTCCGTCATTGCCTTTGACGTTCAAAGTATGACAGACCCTCGATAGGCTGTCAATGCGGACTCTGCGGCATGAATCAGCCATCCGCCAGGATTTCATCGACGGCCTGCCCCAGTTCGCGCAGATTGCGCACCAGGTAAACGCCATCGGATTTGGGCGCGTAGAGGTGCAGATCGCTATCGCCCGTCCCCCATTGAAATTCGGGCTCGGGGCAGAACCACAGCAAGCGCCGGGCGCGCCGTTGCAGATGCTCCGCCAGATCGACGCGCGGATCGTTGTAATTGTTGCGGCCATCCCCCACGACCAAGATATTCGTGCGCGAATCCACTGCATCCAGGAATTTTTCATCAAAAGTGCGCAGGCTATGCCCCAGGTCGGTGGAATAATAGCCGCGCGGATTCTCGCGCAAGACCGTCTCTACGGCGATTTCGGGCCGCTGGGCCTGGAAGTGATGCGTGACCTCAACCATGTTGTCGATGAAGATGAACGAGCGCGTCTTGGCGATGACATCATGCAGCATATAGGTCAGCGTCAAGGCGAACTCGGACATATAGCGCATCGAGCCGCTGAGGTCGCAGATCACCACCAGCTTGGGCTTTTTATGGCGCTTGCGGTGTTTGAGTTCAATCGGCGTGCCGCCATAACGTAGGTTGTGGCGAATAATGCGTTTGGGGTCGAGCGTGCCCTCTTTGGCGCGTTTTTGGCGCAGTGATGCGCGCGAACGTAAGCGCGCGGCCAAGCGCCGGATTTCATCACGCACGGCGTCGGCTTCGTCGCGCGTGAGGTGCTGAAAGTCCAGGTCATCGACATCTTGCGGGGGTTGGGGTTCCTGGTCGGCCATGTTTTCGGCAATGGACATGCCCGCAAAGTTTTCGAGTTGCTCGGCCAAGGCTTCGGCATTGGCGGCCAGCATCTCGCGGATTTCTTGGCGGGCGTCGTCACTCATGCCCATCTCGCGCAATTCTTCCATCAATTGCTCGATGAGGTCGCGCAGTTGATCTAAACCCGCTTGGCGTTGTAGCCGCCGCGCAAACCAGCCTTCCTGGTTGATGTTGTCGGCGTTTTGCATGCCACTTTGCTGGGCCATGTTCTGCAATTGGTCATCGGAGAAATGCTGGCCTTGCAGGAGTTGTTCTAACAATTGGCGCAGCGCGTTTTCATCCCCCATCAGGCTTTGCAGGGCTTGTTGGAGTTGCTCTTGTTGCTCTGGCGAAAGCTCCTGCTGCATGTCGATCATAGGCGGTTCGTTCTGGTCAAAAAAACGCGGGAAAAAATAATCGAACGCATCGGTGTCGCGGTTATCTTTAATGAGCGTGGTGTGTAAAGTTGCCGAAAAGATGCCCCGTTCGTGAATGCCCATGGCTTCGACAGCGCGCAAAGCATCTTGCGACTCGGCGAGCGAGATGCGCACCCCAGCGGCGCGTAAACAGCGGATAAAGTCAATGGTTCGCTGATCCATGATTTTCCTCCAACAATTCCTTATAACAATTCCGTGTCGTGTTCCTGTACAGGTACTCGTGATGGACAAACGTTATTTTCGTCCGGAGCGTTGGCCCGGTTTTTTGCGGCGATCGTCGGCGTTTAGCACCAGTAAATCGAAAGCGTAATATAAACCGCCACCGACAATAAGCCCCAATCCAATGAGAATAAACACCAGTTGCAACAGATTTTCCATGCCCGTCAGGGCCGCAAAGGTCAAGATTATGCCGAGTAAAAAGGCGCCTATCACAATCACATTGGCGGGTTGGGTCTTTAGCCGAGCGCGCGTGCTGCGTAAGTCGTAACCGCAACGGTCGCAAAATTCATCGCCGATGAGCACACGATAGCCACAGCGGGGACATTGGGCGGCATCGGGGATTTCAGGTTTCGAAACGGGGCGTTTTTGGGTCATACGCTGGGCCTCAAATAGCCAATTTCGTACAAGCTGCGCCCGATGATACCCATAGAGGCCGCATTGATGACTTGCCCGCGCTGCCAGAGCTCAAACAGTGCATCCAGACTTTTGAAATGTACAGACATCAATTCGGTAGGCTCGCGTTGCGGCGCGCTTTCGTGCTGGGCTTCAGTAGCCAGAAAGGCATGTACCCAACCACAACCCCGGTTGCCATCAATGAAATAGCGGCCCAGGTCTTGCCATGCCGGGCTTACCAAGCCGGTTTCTTCGCGTAGTTCGCGTTGGGCGGCGCTCAGGGGGGTATCATCAGGCTCGATATACCCGGCAGGTAGTTCCAGAGAAACTTCTTGCGGGCCATGTTTATAGTGCTGCACCATCACGACATGGTTATCTGGGCGTAGGGCGAAGATCATCACATAGGGGTTGATGTCTACGCGATAAAAATCTTCAATTTCGACGCCATTTGGCAAGCGCACATGTTCGACGCTCAGGCGCACCCAGGGCAAGGCATCATGCACCACCACCCGTTTAAGAACTTGCCACATAAGCCCCCTATAGTTAGTTCGGCCAACCGCCCGAATAACGCCCTCGGTTGCGCCGACCGCCGCTATAGTCATCGCTATCGGCAGGGCGAGTGAGCGCGCGTCGGGCGCGTTGCGCGTCGGCTTCGTGTTTGAGCAAGACCGTCAAGGTATCTTCTAGGATGTCTTGGCGCAGGTTATCAGCGTTCAAGGAGACTAAGGCTTTGGCCCAATCGAGCGTTTCCGAAACGCTAGGATTCTTCTTGAGGTCCAGTTGGCGCAAGCGCTGCACCATTTCGACAGCCTGTTCGGCCATTTTCTCGCTTAATTCGGGCACACGCATGCGCACGATTTCCAGTTCGGATTGATGGTTCGGATAGTCGATGAACAGATATAAGCAGCGGCGCTTCAATGCTTCGGAGAGTTCGCGCGTGTTATTGCTGGTGAGCATGACCACCGGCAAATGCTTGGCGACGATGGTGCCCAATTCGGGGACAGTAACTTGAAAGTCGGAGAGGACTTCTAGTAGAAAGGCTTCGAATTCCGTATCGGCGCGGTCGATTTCATCGATCAGCAAGACCACAGGATCATCGGATGTGATGGCGCGTAGCAAGGGACGCGGCAACAAGAAGCGTTCGGAGAAAAAGACATCTTCTTCGTCGGCTAGGCGGTCGGCGGCCTCGTGCAACGATTGGGCGTCCGCCAGAATATCTTGCAGCTTATCGCGCAAGAGTTGGGTATACAGCATCTGTTTGGCGTATTCCCATTCGTAGAGCGCTTTGCTTTCGTCTAGGCCTTCATAACACTGCAAGCGTACTAGCGCGCGCTGGGTGGCTTTGGCGAACGCTTTGGCGAGTTCCGTTTTACCCACCCCTGCCGGGCCTTCGAGTAGCAACGGTTTTTGCAGCACCTGCGCCAGGTAGACCACCGTTGCAATCGCATCGGTCGCAATGTAGCTTTGTTGGCTTAGTGCTTGTTTTACCTCATCTTTGTTGGTAAACAATGCCAGTCCTTTAGGATTTCATCATGTATGCATAGATACGAAGGGCTTGCTTTGATTGTAGCATTCGGCGGGGTAAGTTCAAAACGACCGCAGGCTTGCTAGCGGGTTTCGAGCTTATAACCCACACCCCACACCGTTTCGATCATCACCTGGCTACCACCGAGTTTATGCCGCAAATGGGCGATATGGACATCCACGGTGCGCGTTTCGCCGGCAAAGTCAAAACCCCACACAATGCTAAGCAGCTTATCCCGACTAAAGACGATGCCGGGGTTCTGAGCCAGGGCCAGCAGCAGATCGAATTCTTTCGTGCGCAGTTCAACCGTCCCTTGCGCCGTCTGGGCCGTGCGGCGGGCCGGGTCGATGTGCAAATCACCCACTTTGACGGGCGGTGGTGGGGCGTCGGCGGTGGCGATTTTGGGCTCGCTGCGCCGCAAGATGGCCTTCACACGCGCTACGAGTTCACGCGGGTTGAACGGCTTGGTCATGTAGTCATCCGCGCCGAGTTCTAGCCCCACGATTTTGTCGATGTCATCATCACGCGCAGTCAACATTAGGATGGGCACATCGGAATTCGCGCGGAGGCGTTTGCACACTTCCCAGCCATCTAGTTCCGGCAGCATTAAATCCAACACCAGCAAAGCAGGTTTGTGGCGTTTGGCCATATCCAGAGCATGCAGGCCGTCTTGGGCGCTGATCGTCTCGAAGCCTTCTTTATTCAGGTACATGCTGGCGAGGTCTATGATGTTTTGCTCATCATCGACGAGCAGAATCAGGTTATCTTTCATGTGGTTTTTGGCCCGGTTCCTGATGCATAATGGCGAAAGGAGACGCGATACCGAAGCAGTTTTTGACTTTGTCGTTCATATCATACACTATAGTCGATGATGAGCAATCAATATGCCTTTATGATTATCGGCGGGGGCTCCATCGGTCTGCGCCATGCACGCAATCTTAGCACGCTTGGCCAACGGGTGCTATATCTTGCCGAACCGAACCCCGCACAAGCCGCAAGCGTTCACGCCGAGGGCTTCAGCGTGTGCGAAAGCATCCCAGAGGGCATTACGCCAGAAGTGGATGCCGTGCTGGTCTGTTCGCCAACCGTTTTTCATCTGGAGCATGTGCGCTTGGCCGTGCAGGCGGATAAGCACGTGTTTATCGAAAAACCACTTTCCCACACCTGGGATGGTGTCGAGGCAGTTGTTGCGGAGGCCCAAGCGCGCGGCCTCGTCACGTTGATGGGGTATAACATGCGCTTTCGCGATGGCTATCGGCGGGCTAAGGCGTTGCTGGTTGACGGCACGCTAGGCAATCCGCTTGCCGCGCGGGCGCTGGTGTCCTTCTATTTGCCGCATTACCACCCTGGCAGTGATTACCGGAGGCGCTACCAGGCCCAGCGCGCGCTAGGCGGCGGCGTCGTGCTGGATGACAGCCACGAGATTGATTATCTACTGGATTTATTCGGCCCGGTCGATGAGGTGGTGGCCTATACCGAGCGCTTAAGCGCTCTGGAAATGGATGTCGAAGATTACGCAGGGGCGCTGCTCAAGCATCGCAGCGGGGTTATCACCCAACTTCAGATGGATTTCCTCGGGCGCGTCTATCGCCGTGAACTCGACATCACCGGCAGCGCAGGCACCTTAACGCTTGACCATAATTCCGGCGAAATCCGGCTGTATGGCCCCGGCCCGGCTGGCTACCGCGTGTTGCCCCAGGCCATGAGCGTGACCCTGAACGCGATGTATCTTGATGAAATGCAGCATTTTATCGACTGCTTGAATGGCCAGGCAACCTCTGTGGCAGACATCGCGAGCGGGGCCGAGGTGTTGCGGGTCGCATTAGCCATGTTTGAATCCGCCCAGACGGGGAGCATCGTCCGATTATGACGGCGTTAACCTTGCTTCCTGCCGCGCCGACTCTGGCAGATGCCGAGCAGGTGCTGCACTGGCGCAACGATCCGCTGACGCGCCAGATGTCGTTTCATCAAACACCCAAGCGCATGCCGAACTTTTTCGACGAATTTTGCGACATATATTTTGTAGACACGCGCTTACCGCCCCTATTTGGCGTGGTGGGCGATGAGAAGGTTGGTTTTTTGCGGTTTCGGGCCTATGATAATGCCTTGCCGGCGGGCTTAGCGCGGGCCTGTGATATTGGTGTGATGATCGCGCCAGAATGGCGCGGGCGCGGCTACGGCACGCAATTAGTGACGCTGGGTACGGTCTTTATTCACCAGCAAGGCTGGCCCGTCGTGGTGGCCGAAATCCGCGAGCAGAACCCAGCCTCCGAAGCATTGTTCGCGAAAGCTGGGTATATTTACATAGACGACCACCAGCGGATGATCCATGATTTGCCCGAGCCGGTAGCGGTCAAGCGCTATGTGCATCGAGGAACTGAGAATGAATAGCACATTTCAATTAGCGAATGGGCGTCAGATTGGGCCAGGGTCGCCCGTCTTCATCATCGCAGAGGCGGGTTCGAACTGGCGCATGGGCACGCCCGCGCGGGATATGGCTATGGGCCGCGCGTTAATTGATGTTGCCGCCGAGGCGGGCGCGGATGCCGTCAAGTTCCAGACTTACCGCGCCGAGTCTGTGTATGTGCCGAATGCGGGCGAAAGCCAGTACCTCAGCGAAGCGGGTATCACAGAAGACATTACGCGCATCTTCGAAGACCTGGCTATGCCCTACGACATGGTTGGCGAACTCGCCGCGTATTGTCGCAAGCGCGATATATTGTTTATGTCTTCGCCGTTTTCGGTGCAAGACTTCCAAGCCGTTGACCCGCATACGCTGATTCACAAAATTGCCTCGTACGAAATTAGCCATATTCGGCTGCTAGAAGCGGCGGCGCGGTCGGGTAAGCCCGTGGTGCTCTCCACTGGGGCCAGCACACACGAGGATATAGCCTTCGCGGTGGAGTGGTTTGGTCAGCACGGGGGCGAACATCTGGTGCTGATGCAAGTGACGGCCAAATATCCGGCCCCGCTGAGTAGCGCGGCTTTGCGCGTCATTCCAGAGCTTGCACAGCGCTATGGGGTGGCGGTGGGCCTCTCTGACCACACCCTAGACCCGGTCATCGCCCCTGCGGGGGCTGTGGCGCTGGGGGCCAGCGTCATCGAAAAGCATTACACGTTGGATAAACGCCTGCCAGGCCCAGATCATAGCTTCGCGCTGACGCCCGCCCAACTCGCGCAGATGGGGCGCGCGATGCGGGACATGGAGGCGGCGCTGGGCAGCGCGGATAAGGCTATCCAGGCGGATGAACAAGAACTGCACCGCTTCGCGCGGCGCACCGTGCAGGCCATCCAACCCATTCAAAAAGGCGATGCCCTGCGCGAAGATGTCAATATCGCGATTTTGCGGCCTGGCCAACAACGCCCCGGCGTGCATCCGCGCCACTTGCCCGCCATAGAAGGCAAAGCCGCGCAACGCGATATTCCGCTGGGGGATGGCATTCAGGACGGCGACTATGCCTGATTTATATCGCCCGTTCATCACAGGTCAGCGGTGCTATCTGCGCGGCCTAGAAGAAGCCGACCTTACCGAACGGTATCTGGAATGGCTTAACGATGCGGAAGTCACCCGTGCGCTGGAAGTCGGGCGCCGCCCGGCCACGCTCGACGATTTATACGCCTTTTGGCGGGCTACTACGACAGATGCTACGCAAGTCGTGTTAGCGGTTTGCGACCGAGCCACTAATTTGCATATCGGCAATGTCAAACTGGCGCATATTCACCCGGTGCATCGTCGCGCGGATTTCAGCATCATGATCGGCGACAAAGCGTATTGGGGCGGCGGATACGGCAGCGAGGCCACGCGCTTGATGGTCGATTACGGCTTCCGACGCTTGAATTTGCATAGTATTTACCTAGGCGTGCTGGCCAACCATGGCGCGGCGCGGCGGGTCTACGAGAAAAACGGTTTTCGGCTGGATGGCACAGATCGCCAAGCCTGGTGGGCCGACGGTACTTGGCATGACGTGCACCGCATGAGCATCCTGGCGGCGGAGTATGCCGCGCTGACTGCCCAAACCGTTCCTACAAAAGAAAGTACGGAATAATGATTACAGCGATTGTCCAAGCCCGTTTGGGGTCGCGGCGTTTGCCGGAGAAGGTGCTGCAAGAAGTGGCAGGCCAACCCCTTATCGGGCACGTCATACAACGAGTACGCGCGGCTCAGAAAGTTGAGCGGGTGATTCTGGCCACCACAGACCAACCCGCTGATGATCGCTTGGTGGAATGGGCCGAGTCGCAGGCTATTCCCGTTTTTCGGGGGAGCGAAAATGATGTGCTATGCCGTTACGTCGAGGCCGCGCAAGCCTTCGATGCCTCGGTGGTCGTGCGCATCACCGGCGATTGCCCGCTGCTTGATCCGCAAGTGATTGACGCGACGATTGGCTTGTTTCAGTCTGCCGATTATGCGTATGTCAATAACTTCATGCCGCGCACCTATCCCGACGGGCTAGATACCGAGGTCATCCGCCTGGAGGCCCTGCAAGCGGCCCACCAGGCCGCAACCTTGCCCTCCGACCGCGAACACGTGACGCCATTCATCCGCAAACATCCGGGGCGTTTTCCGCAAGTTGGGCTGACCTACCCCAAAGACTTGAGTATGTATCGCTGGACGGTAGATGAACCCGCCGATCTGGCTTTCGTAACGCGCATTTTTCAAGCGTTATACCCGCGCGATCCTCTGTTCGATATGAAGGCCATTATCGGGTTGCTGGCGCGCCAACCGGAGCTTTTGCATATTAACCAGGGCATCCCGACTAACGAAGGCTATGCGGTATCGCTGGCCAAGGACGCCGAAGAGCAAAAGAGCTTTTTCGAGGAGATTAATTTTTTCACCCACGAAGCACTTATCCCACTGACGGCAGTGCGCGGCTATACCGACTTATTGTTACGTGCCCTGGATGGTGGTTTGACGCTCAGCGAGGATGAACAGCGCGAATTTTTGCACATTATCAAAACCGGCGGTAATACGCTAGCGGCTTATATTCTGAACATGAGCGAGTTGGTGCGTTTCGAGCGCGCCCCCGGGGCCGAATTTGCTGCCGTTTCGCCTGCCGAAGTTGTAAACGATGCTGCCGAGAAGTTGCGTAAACGCGCGGCTGCCGAACGGCGCCCACTGGATATTCAAGACAAAACGCCGCTCGATATACCGCTCATTTGGGCTGATCGCGAGCGCATCCACCGGGTATTGCAACGTCTGACCGACAATGCCTACTTGTACACCCCGCCTGCTGGTCGTGTGACGCTTTCGGCCTACCATGTGCCGGAGGCGCGCGCGGTCTGTTTTCGTGTAGACGACACTGGGCCGGGCATTGATCCAGATGACCGGGATGCAGTTTTCGTGCGTTACAAACGCGGCGGCGATCACCAACATATTACAGGCACGCCGGGCTCGGGCATGGGGTTGTCCATCGCCAAGCTATACACCGAGTCTATGGGCGGGCGTATTTGGTTTACGAGCCAACCTGGCGCAGGCAGCAGTTTTTTTGTCCAGATTCCCCAACATCAACCGAATGTATGATCAGCAGGGGCTAGCGCATCTGAGTTTACGACCACCCCACGTTTAGCTGATGTCGGCATGGCGCGCATAGAATTTGCGCCGTTTGTATGGTATGTATTGACGGGATATTGGATGAACGGATGAAACATGAATACGAAAACAGTGCTGGTATGGCTTAGTTTAGGGTTGGTACTTGGCTTAGCGGGGATAGCATCGCCTGCTGAAGCAACGGATGCCGAGCGGTGTCTGCAAGCACCCCAAGCAAATGGTTGCCACGCGGGTTTGCCCCTTGCCGAGTATCAATTGCTGCTCGACCAAATGACGATGCACCCCGAACCAGAAATCGTCCCGCTAGAAGTCAACGAAGCGGAAGTCTATCGCTATGCTTTTCGGCGGTTGAATAACCCCGGTGGCACCCAACTCTATGACGGCCCAAACGGTAATCCGATTGGCATGATGCCAGATGGTTTTACGTTCGTCACCACAGCGGGCTACCAACCTGGTTGGGTGAATATCGGCAATAATCAATGGGTTCAAGAAAGCCAGACGAGCGTCATTCAGCCAAGTGTATTCGCGGGGGTGGAGCTCACGCCGGAGAGCTTGCGTTGGACGCTGGCCTGGGTGCTGCTGCCCGAATACCCTGCGCCGTATCCTGGTGCCGAAGGCGACCGCGAGCGCGAGCGTCTGGAGCGTTACACCCGCGTGAGCATTTTTGCCGAAGCCGAGATCGATGGCCTGCGTTGGTATTTGGTCGGCCCAGATGCCTGGGTGCCACAGACCTCCATCGGCAAGGTGGTGCCTACTGAGCGGCCTGCTGGGGTGAAAGGGCGTTGGTTTTCTGTGGATTTGTTTGAGCAGGTGATGGTCGCTTACGAAGACGACACACCCGTGTTCGCTACATTAATCTCGAGTGGGCTTCCGCAGTGGTCTACCGAAGAAGGCACGTTCCGCACTTGGGCGCGCCTGCGCGGCGATAATATGAATGGCGCAGAAGGCCGATCTGACTTTTATAGCCTGGATGCTGTACCGTGGGTGTTATACTTTAACGAGGATATTGCGCTGCATGGCGCCTACTGGCACGATCGGTTTGGGTACCGTTCTAGCCGGGGATGCGTCAACTTGACCATCACCGATGCCAATTGGATTTGGCAATGGTCGCTAGAGGCGGGATACGATCTGCCTTATGTGCATGTGTTCAGTTCGGGCGTCTATGATGACGCTTTGCTGAGCGACGAGTAACCAACGAGAAGACAAAGCGAGGATATACGCATGTCGGATGTCACTTTGCAACGTTGTACACGCTGTTTATTACCCGAAACCGCTGATGCGGTCACCTTCGATGCGCAGGGCGTGTGTAGCGTGTGCCGTAACCAAACGGTAAAACAACAAATTGATTGGGCTGAGCGCAAACAACAGCTTGATGAACTCATCGAACAGTATCGCGGCCAAGGGCCGTATGATGCGATTATACCGTATAGCGGCGGCAAGGATAGCACCTTCACGCTGTGGTATCTCATCACGCAATACAAGATTAAGCCCTTGGTCGTTTCGTGGGATCATGGTTTCTATCGCCCTGGCGTGCTCAAGAATCGTGAACGGACGTTGCAAACCCTGGGCGCCGATTTCCTGAGCTTTACCCCCAACAAGAAAGTCGTCAAAAAGATCATGCGTGAGATGTTGGCGCGCAAGGGCGATTTCTGCTGGCATTGCCATGTGGGGGTCTTCGCCTTTCCGATGCAAATGGCCGTGCGTTTCGGCGTCGGTTTGGTGATCTGGGGCGAACCGAACGCGGAATATCAGAGCTTTTACAGCTACGACGAGATCGAAGAGGTCGATGAACGGCGTTTTAATCGCTTTGTGAATCTGGGCATTACGGCGGAAGATATGTTCGGCATGCTGGATGATGAGGTCACCGAGCGCGACCTAGAGCCCTTCATCTACCCCAAGCTAAAAGACCTGATGCGCTTGAATTACCGTTCGATTTGCCTGGGGAGTTACATCCCGTGGGACGTCAAACGCCAGGTCGAAGTCATCCAAACGGAATTGGGCTGGGAAGGCGACCAAGTCGAAGGCATCCCGCCGGAATACGGCTACGAGAAGATCGAATGCGCCATGCAAGGCGTGCGGGATTATCTGAAGTACATCAAGCGCGGGATGGGCCGCACCAATCATCTGATGAATATCGACATTCGCAACGAGCGCATCACGCGCGAAGAAGCCGAGCAACTCCAAACCCAATACGACGGCAAACGCCCGGCCAGTTTGGATGTCTTTCTGGATTACATCAATACGGATGAAGAAGAATTTTACGATATGGCCGTCCAACATCAGGTGGTGCCCTGGCAGTTTGACCCATCTAAGATACAACGTGGCGAAAAATTGCCCGACCAAGACGCCTGGAATCTGACGCCGGATAAGAAAGACTGAGCCAATGATTACCATTGTCGATTATGGCATGGGCAATTTGCGGTCGGTGTACAACGCGCTCGATCTATTGGGAGCAGAAGTGAACATCAGCAGCGACCCCGCCGAAATTCTAAATGCCGAGCGTTTAATTTTGCCTGGTGTGGGCGCGTTTGGCCTGGCGATGCAATTTCTGGATGAGGGCGGCTTTGTGGCAGCCCTCAACGAAGCGGTGATCGAAAGAGGGGTGCCCATCCTGGCCATCTGCCTGGGGATGCAACTTCTGGCCGAAGACAGCACCGAACACGGCCAGCACGCCGGGCTAGGATGGTTGCCCGGCCAGGTGCGTCACTTCGAGGCTATGGGCGATCTGCGGGTGCCGCACGTCGGTTGGAATGAGATTGCCCCGCGTGAAGGCGCGGCCCTGTTTCAAGGGGTCACACGCCGCGAATTTTACTTTGTGCATAGCTACTATTTCATGACTTCGGACGCAAGCATCATTGCCGCAACGACGCATTATGGGCATGAATTCGTTAGCGCGGTGCAGCGCGATAATATCTTCGGCACGCAGTTTCACCCCGAAAAGAGCCAGGATGCCGGGTTGCGTGTGCTGCGCAACTTCATGGCTTGGGAACGCGCCACGGAGCCCGCGTAAGGCATGTTGCGCACCCGCCTCATTCCGACCTTGCTACTGAAAGAGGGCCGCATGGTGAAGACCGTGCGCTTCGATCAACTGCGCGATGTGGGGCATCCGGTTAAGGCAGCTATGGTATACGATGCCCAAGGCGTGGACGAACTCGTCTTTCTGGACATCACGGCTAGTCGTGAAAAACGCGCTATGCTGTATGACGTCATTCGCCAGGTGACCGAAGAAAGTTTTATGCCCTTCACAGCAGGCGGTGGATTGCGCAGCACAGAAGATATTCGCGAGTTACTGAACGCAGGCGCGGACAAAGTCACCCTCAATACCGAAGCTGTCCGCCGCCCAGAATTCATTACCGAAGCCGCGCAACGCTTTGGCAATCAGTGTATTATCGTCTCGATTGATGTGCGCGAAATCCGGCACGGCAAGTATGACGTCTGCATAGAAGGTGGGCAAACGCCCACCGGGCACGACCCGGTAAGCTGGGCGCAGGAGGCCGTGGCGCGCGGCGCGGGTGAAATTATGCTCACCAGCATCGACCGTGACGGTACCATGACTGGCTATGACCTCAAGCTAATTGCGCAGGTCAGCGCAGCCGTGAGCGTGCCGGTCATTGCCTCGGGTGGTGCGGGCACGCCCCAACATCTGGTGGAGGCCATCACTCAAGGCGGTGCCCATGCGGCGGCGGCAGCGAGCATGTTTCATTTTACTGACCAAAGCCCGATCAAGTCCCGCGCGTACATGCGCCGGGCGGGTTTGAATGTCCGCCAAGCCTGACCATTACGGTATCCCCCGAGCATAACATGAGTTTTTTTACGAGGCTTCTGTGACCCTACACTCAGACGATACCCAACCCAAAGCCCCTACGGGCCTGCACGAGGCCATTCAACTGCAAGGCGAGCCTCCCCCACCACCCCCTGCGGGCAGAAATATCAATTGCCTAAGCCTAGTCATGATCCTGGGGGTTATCAGCATGGCGACGGCGCTATGCCTGACCATTACAACGCTCTTTGGCATCGCCGGCGCGCAAGACGAATATCAAGCACTGAGCACGGCTGCCGAAGCCGAAGAAGTAGGGGAAGTCGCCACCCAATATGCCCTCGCGCTGGATAATCTGGCGGCAGGGAATGCCGAACTCGCGCGCGATCGCCTGGCTTTTGTGACGGAGCGCCGCCCCGACTACGAAGACGCAGCCGCCCAACTCGCTCAGGTGGAGTTACTCTTGGCGGCTACACCCACCCCCACCATCAGCCAGACTCCCACCCCGACGACCACCCCCGAGCCCGAAGCAACCCCCGCCACAGAAGGCACGGCAGCCGAGCCCCTCCTTAGCCCAACCACGCCGCCGGAGGATGATGGCATCCCCGATACGCCGGAGGAAATTTACGCCCGGGCCGAAACTGCCATGAACGTGAGCCTTTATGCAGAGGCTATCGAATGGTTTGATGCGCTGGTCTTGCTAGACCCCACCTATCGGCGAGCGGATGTGCGCGCCCAACGCTTAG
>DAOTVD010000003.1:0-4676 GCA_034437075.1 Anaerolineae bacterium | reverse complement strand
CGGACATCCCCCTGCCCACTGTGCAGCCCACACCATCTGGCAACACCTTTTCGCCCACTGGCGGCGAAGCCGTGCGCCGCGTAAACCCCGATAACCTCGACCGCCTGCGCTTGTTGGATGTCCTGCCCGCTGGGGGCAGCCCCATTATCAACGGGGCGATGTCTGAAGATGGGCGCTATTTTGTCAGTGCCAATGCACAAGGCGAGGTGCTTTTATGGGATTTGGAAACGCGCACGCAACTGGCCCGCCTAGAAGGCCACGCGCCAGGCGATTTTTTTGTGGCCGAATTCGCGCCAGAAGGTGATCGTTTAGTCACGCAGGATGCCATCTTTACGCGGCGCTTGTGGGCGCTGCCCTCCGCCGAATTGCTGGCGGAATATGACGAGGAATTCGGTGCCATCGCGATGGCCTTCTCGCCGGAGGGGCGCTACCTGGCCACCGGCGGCTACAGCAATTCGGTCTATGTGTGGGATGCCGCCACAGGGGAGGAAGTCACGCGCCTGGAAGGGCACAGTAACTATGTCTTTCATGTGGCGTTTTCGAAAAACGGGCGCTGGTTGGCCAGCGTCGGGCCGGATAGCCCGCTGCATGTGTGGGATGTCGCAGCTTGGATGCTCGACCAGACCATCGACCTGGATAATGGCGCGCGGCTGTGGGCGGCGGATTTTACCTGGGATGATGACATGCTCGCGGTGAGTTCGGGCAACTTGGAACAACCGGGGCGGCTGCATTTTGTCGACCGCGCCAGCGGGCAAGAACTGTTTACGCGGGATGTCCACACCAGCACCGTATTTGACGTGGTTTGGACGCCGTCGTATTTGTTTTCAGTCGATTTTGACAGCGTCCTGAACTTGTGGACGGCGCAGGGCGACCTGGTGCATTCGCAAGAGGGTATTGCCTGCGGGGTGATGCCGTTGAGCGAAACCCTGTTCGTTGTATCCACGCAGCAGGGCGGGTCCGTCTTTTATGATCTGCCGGACGGGTCGCCCAACCCGGTTCAGCCCTTTAGCGACCTGGCCCCCAATTCGTGTGTGTATATCAACCTGGTGGGGAATCTCTACATCACCACGAGCGCCGATGGCCTCGTGCGCTTGTGGGGTATCCCAGAATAGCCAATGCGCTTGACCACCCGCGCGCAGCCCGTACAATGGGAGCCATGACCCACAAAATCCTGACTATTCTCATGTGCTTCGGCGCGTTGGCGCTCGGCCTGGCCGCTTGCGGCGACGATGCCGCGCCGGATACCCCGCCGCAAACCGCGCCCAGCATCCCCAGCCCGACGTATCATCCCGACACGTTGGCCGAGGGCCAGGCCAATTATGGCATTTATTGTGTGGCCTGCCATGGCCCACAGGCGCGCGGCCTGGATGGCCTGGGGCCGGGCTTGCGCGAGAATGCCTTCTTGGCGGAGCGGGACGACGAGGCCGTTTTGCAATTCCTCATCCAGGGACGCCCCGCCGACCATCCGCAGAATGTTTCGGGCGTGGCCATGCCCGCGCGCGGCGGCTACCCCAACCTGGCGGATGACGACCTGCGCACGATCATCGCGTATTTGCGCGCCCTGGACGATTAACCCCCAAAGGAGCCCCCCAAGCCATGACCATTCACACCCACACGTTAGAAAGCGCCGCCCTGCGCGGCAATCGGTTTAACGACCCCACGACACGCGCCCTACACGTTTACACCCCGCCGGATTACGACCCCGCGCGGCGCTATCCGGCGCTGTATCTGCTGGCCAGCCATGGCAACACGGGCGAGTCGTTGCTGAATTGGCGCGCCTATCACGAGTCATTGCCCGCGCGGCTAGATCGCTTGATGGGCGCCGAAGGCGTCCCGCCCGCGTTGGTCGTCTTGCCGGATACCTGGACGGCGCTAGGCAGTTCGCAGTATCTTAACTCGACCATCGGCAACTACGAAGATTATCTGCTTCAAGACGTGATCCCGTTTGTGGAGGCGCATTATCCCGCCGACCCTGCCGCGCGGGGGGTGTTGGGGCACAGCAGCGGGGGGTACGGTGCCATCGTGCAGGCCATGCGCCATCCCGAGATATTCCAGGCGGTGGCCAGCCATGCGGGCGATATGTATTTCGAGTATACGTGCTTGCCGTTGTTGGCCAAGCTGCATCAGAACTTGGCGCGTTTTGGCGGCGCGGCGGCCTTTCTGGCGGATGTGGCGGCGGTGGAGCCCAAAGGCGGCGCTTTCTGGGAAACCATCATGGCCTTGTGTTGGGCCATGGCCCATGCCAGCAATCCGCAAGCGCCGCTAGGCTTTGATATGCCCATTGATGAGACGACCGGCGCGCTACGCGAAGACGTTTGGCAGCGCTGGCTGGCTTTCGACCCACTGCGGATACTGGAAACCCTCGCCGCACAGGAGGCGCTACGCGGTATGGCAGCGGTCTATCTGTCGGCAGGGGCCTATGATGAGTATCAGGCGCAGGTGGGCGCGCGGTTGTTCAGCCGCCGCTTAAATGAAGTGGGCATTCCGCACACTTACGAGGAGCCGCCCACGGGCCACAGCGGCGCGGACGTGCCCTATGATGCCTCCATCCGGCTATTGGCGGCGGCGCTCAGCGCGCGTCAGGCCATGTCGTAAGAGAGCGCGTCGTCGAGTTGATCCAAGAGCCGGAGCGCCGCGTCTTCATCCCGCGCGACGTGCACGCGCGGGTTATACCAATCGTCCAGATTCAGCACTTGCTCGGCGCCGCCGTAAAGCACCACGGAACGCACACGCGGATGGGCCAAGGACTCAAGATACTCTAACGGATTGGGGCTATCGGCGGGGACGCGCAATAGGTCGATTAAAATATGAACATGCTCACCGGATGTGGTGTTGAGCATCTGGCGCAATGTGGCGTCATCGCGGTGGAAGCCTTCTAAAAGGGGGCGGTGATGATACTTAATGAGGATTACGTGGTCTTGCAATGACCAGCAAACAAGGCTATGCATGAATTCATCCCTTGAAACAAGCATCCGTACGAACTTTGTGTGTGTCCATTATAACCCAATTTCCGGACACGTCATTTGTTATTCATTTATGCGGTAGTGTACCGAAGTCGGTTGAAATTCTCGCCAAGTTCATGACCTCTCACTGAAGATGCTTCTAGCGCGCTTAACAAGGTGCTTCAGCCCCTTGGACGGGGACAATCTTGATGGGACAAGCCTTAAGGCTTTTCCAAGTATTTAACTATGCCGCTTGCTTTTGTCGAAAAGGATACCGGCTTGATTTTACCCCCCTCTAGCTCCCCCCGAATTCGGGGGGAGAACTTACTCGTGCGCATAATAGCCCCTCCCTGAATTCGGGGAGGGGCTGGGGAGGGGTAATTATTTTTCTGGACAAGCCTTAAAACCCCTTGTTAATGGAGAACGCAAAACAAACACAAATGTTTTTTCTGCCAAAACCGAGGGCTTAAGCCCTCGGTTTTA
This sequence comes from Anaerolineae bacterium, assembly GCA_034437075.1. Lineage (GTDB taxonomy): Bacteria > Chloroflexota > Anaerolineae > Aggregatilineales > J027 > DAOTVD01. The sequence continues at coordinate 1,251 of DAOTVD010000003.1, read as the reverse complement.
TACGGATTTGTTTTGCGTTCTCCATAAGCTATCGCGTGGAAACTGGGGGAACCGTTTCAACCCAAAAGCATACACGACCATTTATCCTGAGATGAAACGCCGGGCAATCAATCGGCCAGCCAGGCGGGGAGCGGCGTGCCGAGCGTTTCGGCCCAGATTTGGTTGAAAGGCGCGTCGGTTTCGGCATCGCGCAGCATGGCCCGGCGGATGTTGCGCAAGGCCCGCTGGGTGTTGTCCAGCAGACGCCCATCTTTGTCTTGGCGTTCTAGGATGAGCAGGGCTTCCCCGGCGGCTTGCAGGGCTTCGCGCAGGCGTTTATCCCGGTTTTCGCCGCCCAGGTTGGCCATCTCGCGCAGCAGCCCCGCCCGGCTGGTGAGCACCGCCGCGTAATCGAGCGGGTTGTCTTCTAGGTAGCTCAGCGCGTCGTTATAGGTGGCCAGGGCTTCGCGCAAGCGCGCCAGGCGATGTTCGCTACCCAACCCGGCGATCTCGCGTTGCAGGTGCGCGCGGGTGATCTGCGCCTGCGCATATTCGGCGGGGTCGTCCAGCAGATAGCGCAAGCCCTCGTTGCTGGCGGCCAGGGCTTGGTAGAGGCGGGCGGTGCGTTCTTCGCCGGGTAGCCCGGCCATATCGCGCAGTAGGGCCACGCGATGGCTTTGGGTGCGGGCGTATTCGAGCGCGTCGTGGTCGCGCAGGTACTCTAGCGCCTCGTCGAAGGCGTTCAGCGCGGCGCGCATCTGGGCGGCGTAATCTTCGCCGGGCACCCCGGCTAATTCATGCAACAGCAACCCGCGCTGTGCTTGCGTTTTGGCGTAGGCGATCAGGTCGGAGCGGTGTAGGGTGTCGAGCGTATCATCATAGGTCGCCAGCGCAGCATACAATCCGGCGGCGGTGTCTTCGTGGGGCAACATGGCCAGGTCGTGCTGCGTAGCGGCGCGGCGCAGCATGGTCTGGATGTAGGCCGCGCTGCGTTCGTCTTGGTAATAGAGCGCGTCTTCGTAGGCGGCTAGCGTTTGGCGCAGATAGTGCGCGATGTCGGCATCGGGCAGGGCGGCGAGTTCGCGCAGCGTTTCGGCGCGGGCGATCTGCGTGGCCGCGTAATCATTCGCGGCGCCGGTCTGGTGGGCCAGGGCATCGTCATAAGCCGTCAGCGCGTCTTCCAGCTGGTGCAGCCGATCCTGGCCGGGGTAGGTGGCCAATTCGCGCAGGGTTTGCGCCCGGTTGATCTGAATACTCGCGTACACGAGCGGA
>DAOTVD010000002.1:0-5595 GCA_034437075.1 Anaerolineae bacterium | reverse complement strand
CCGGGCCGGTTTGGGGCTGGATAGTATCAAGTTCTGCCAACAGAGCGGCTACTTCACTATCGGTACGCGGTGGCACATGTTCCACAATGATTTCAAGTTCCATGCCCGTGGGTATATCTTCCGGCAAATTAACTTTAAGTTGCCGATCTTCCGTCACAATCGCTTTCAAACGCAAACGCAGACCAGACATAACGATCTCCATAAGCTACTTTAGCCTGATTATACTATGGCGAAACGCGCGCAATCCGCAGCATGACGCTGGAAAAGTTGGTTTTGTGCTGCGCGCCGCCGAGCGGCAATTGCACCGCATCCGCCATCCACGCCAAGCCAGAGCGCGCCCCCGTGAAGCCTTCCAGAGTATACCGCGCGTGTGGATCAAGCCCTTGCAAACGCACGCGCAACGGCTCCACCGGGTCAATACGATGCGTCAGAAATGCGAATAAAACGCCCGCATCCCCAGACATATATTGCACGGCCCAGAAATGCCCATCTTTAGCGAGCCAGTACTGTTCCCCGAATTGCACAAGCGGGCGAATGGTTTTATACGTTTCGATGTGCGCGCGCGCGGTCGCCCGCTGGCTCTCATCCCAAGCGCGGATGTCGCCGCCCAGGCCCAGCACCCCACACATGCTGACGTGAAAGCGGAAATCCAGGCTTACTGGCTCGTGTTCCATGTCCGTGACCCAGGCTTCCATCGTGCAGGCCGGGAACATCTGCGCGTAGCCCGCCTGAATGGCCAGCCGTCCCGGCGCGGCGGTGTTGTCACTAATCCATATTTGATCGGCAAAACGTAGAATCCCCAAATCCGCGCGGCCTCCGCCACCTGAGCACCCCTGCCAGATTATGTCGGGATGCCGTTCGCGCAGTGTCTGCCACACACGATAAACGCCCAGCACATAACGCGCCCACAATTCGCGCGGTTGGCGGTCGGTGCCGGGCCATCCAGGCTCGCTGGCATTGCGATTCATGTCCCACTTGATGAAGGCGATGTTGTGCTCGCTCAGCAGCTTATCCAGCACGTTGATAAGATGCTCTTGCACGTCTGCGCGCGCCATATTCAAAATCAACTGATTGCGGGAGGTCGTACGCGCGCGTGTTGGAAAATGAATGACCCAATCGGGATGTTCACGGTACAGATCGCTATCGGGGTTGACCATTTCCGGCTCAATCCACAGCCCAAAATCCATGCCCAGGCCGTTAACATGTTCGATGAGCGGCGCCAAACCATGCGGGAACTTATCCGCATCGGGGAACCAATCGCCCAATCCGGCGCGGTCGGAGTTTCGCCCGTGGAACCAGCCATCATCCATCACGAAACATTCCACACCCAAGGCGGCGGCTTCGGTGGCCAGATTTTTCTGATTGGTTTCGTTTACGTCAAAGCCAGTGACTTCCCAAGCGTTATACAACACCTTGCGCGGTTGGTCAGGGTGGGGGAGTATCGCGCGCGTGTAACCGTGCAACGCCCGCGCCGCGCCGCCGAAGCCCTCCACCGTGTATCCCGCTAGGGCCGCAGGTGTCGAAAAAGATGCACCGGGGTCTAAGCGCCAAGCGAAATCCCAATCATTCACGCCTATGCCGACCTGCGTGCGGTAAAACTCGGTAACTTCCGCGCTGATGGCCCAATTGCCGCTCCAGGCGAGCGCCCCAAACCAGACCGCGCCGTGCGCTTCGGTCGCGTGGCCATCATCCAAGGCAAACCAGGGGCTATGGGATGAACTGGTCGTCAGGCGGCGGCTTTCCAGGCGTTTGATGCCCGGTTGTAATATTTCCTGCGCGCGTTGAAATTCGTTTTTCCAGCGCCCATGCAGATGACTCAGCCGATAGCGGGGCCCCGGTGGCACATGCCACATAGCCGACCAAGCCCGCTCTAACAGGATAGGTCTATTGCTCGCGTTGGCGATAGTGGCCCAGCGTTCGATCAGATCATGGGCCGGGTGCGGGCGATAATGGACGGTCACGCGCAAGGGGTATGCTTTGTCTAGCAAGGTAATGCTCAAGATGCCTTCGCGCGTGTCGTGCAATTCGTAAATCATATCGAGGTCGCGCACGCCATCGGCAAAGGTGGCTTTGATGCTCGGCTCGGTATATTTCACGCCGCCATGCGCGGGGTATTCCTCCGGCACGAGATGCCCCGGCCCAGTGAAGGCATATTCCCCGGCGGAGTCCGAATTAAATGGATAGTGGTTATACGTGGGTAAAAGAGGATAATCGTCTGCATAGGGCAGGCGCCGCCCCCAATAGCCATGCACGAGCCGCCCGTCCGCGTTCAGGCCGAGCGTGTAAGCGGTGTTGTCCGTGGTGAGCAGCCAATAGGCCGCGTCGAGTTCTTGAATCGGCATCGCTAAACCTCGGAAAAACGCACGGCGGGCAGTTCGCGCAAGGTCGCGGCGGCACTTTCGGCGGTGATGTCGCGCTGGGGCGTGCCGAGCAACTCATAGCCAACCATGAATTTGCGCACGGTCGCGCTACGCAGCAGGGGCGGGTAAAAATGCAGGTGTAAGTGCCAATGCGGTTGGGGGCCACTGTTCACCGGGGCCTGATGCACGCCCATACTATACGGAAAGTCGGTCTTGAACAGATTATCATAGCGAATCGTGGTGGCTGACAAGGCCGCTGCTAGGGCATCCCGTTCGGGGTCATTCAAATCCGCCACCATCGCGACGGGCCGCGCCGCGATGAACAAGACTTCGTAGGGCCACACCGCCCAATAGGGCACGATGACCAGCCAATGGTCATTTTGATAGACGATGCGCGCGTCACGCCGGATTTCTTCGCGGTAGACCTCGCTGAGTAATGTCTCGCCATGGGCTTCAAAATAGGCGCGCTGGGCTGCATCCTCGCGGGTGATCTCGCGCGGTAAGCGTGCTGTAGACCAGATTTGCCCGTGAGGGTGCGGGTTGGATGCCCCCATCGCGGCCCCGCGATTTTCGAAAACCTGCACATATTTCAGCCAAACCCGTTGGGCTAGGTCGTGTGTTTGGTCGGCCCACATATCGACCACATGCCGAATATCCGGCACAGTCATTTTGGCCAGGGTCAAATCATGCCGAGGCGAAAAACAGATCACCCGGCAGATACCCCGCTCGCCTTGAGCGCGAAATAAGGGGTGCTCGTCAGGCTCATCTAGCGGCGCATCCGGCAACAACGCCGGAAAATCATTATCGAACACAAACGTTGTTTCATACGCCGGATTTTGAACGCCACCCGCGCGGGTGTTGCCTGGGCACAAATAGCAATTAGGGTCATATTGGGGACGGGTTTCGCCTGGGGTTTCTTCGACTTGCCCTTGCCAAGGACGTTTGGCACGATGCGGACTGACGAGCAACCATTCATCAGTCAACGGATTATAGCGACGGTGGGGGTGTTCGGTCGGATCAAAAGCCATGGGTCCTCCTTACGGACTCGGATAGGTGCTTCATATCATAGCGCATCATTCCACGAAACGATCATACCCCGTGCATCTCACGGATAATGGCTATGATGTGGTCAAGCTGTGCGTCCGTTAGGGCCGTGCCGGAGGGCAAACACAGCCCCCGCTCAAATAGCCCTTCCGCGACTGCCCCCCCGACCGTTTCGTATCCCTTGAATACGGGTTGAAGGTGCATGGGCTTCCATACCGAGCGGGCTTCGATATTGTGATCTTCTAAGCGTAAGCGGATTTGCTCTGGAGTAGCGCCAAACTGGGCCGCATCGACCAACATCACGGATAACCAGCGCGTATGCAGCCCATAGGGCATTTCGTCCACAAAGTGCAAGCCGGGTATATCGCCCAACGCCACGCGATAATGCGCAAAAATCGCGCGTTTACGCGCCACGCGATCATCCAATACGGCCATTTGCCCGCAGCCGATAGCCGCCAAAACATTGCTCATCCGGTAGTTGTAGCCAATATCGGTATGCTCGTAATGCGGCACAGGTTCGCGCGCCTGGCCCGCAAGTTTGCGCGCCTGCGCGGCAATCGCAGGGTCTTTTGTGATGAGCATCCCGCCACCGCCCGCCGTGATAATCTTATTGCCATTGAACGAGAAGATGCCAATTTGGCCCAATGTGCCCGGATGGCGGTCTTTATAGCGGCTACCCAGGCTTTCGGCGGCATCCTCGATAACGGGCACGTCATAGCGCGCGCAGATGTCTAAAATGGCATCCATATCGGCGGCCTGGCCATATAAATGCACCGGAATAACAGCTTTAGGGCGCGGGCCTTGGCGGGTCTTGCGTTTTAGGGCATCTTCCAGCAAGTTGGGGTCCATGTTCCACGAGTCCGGCGCACTGTCGATGAAAACAGGCCGCGCGCCCTGGTAGCGAATCGGGTAAACACTCCCCGCAAAGGTCAACGTTGAAACGAGCACTTCATCCCCCGCTTCGACGCCTAGAGCAATCAGAGCCAGGTGCAGCGCCGCCGTGCCAGATGATAGGGCGACTGCATTTGCCGCGCCGGTGTACTCCTGAAATAGGGTTTCGAACTGCGCCAGATGTGGCCCGGCAGGCGCGACCCAATTCTGAGCAAAAACATCCTGGACGCGCCGAAGCTCCTCGCCGGACATATGCGGGGGGGATAAGTAAATGCGTTCGGTCATCGTGAAAGCACCTTTGCGGGCACGCCAACGACGGTTACGCCCGATTGGTGGATAGGCTTCGTTACACAAGCCCCGGCTCCGATCACCACATCGTCTGCAACCGTCAGGGGATTATCATCAGTGCCGTTGATGAAGGTAGCCCCTGTGCCCACATACACGCGCTTGCCTAGATGTACCCAGCCGGATACATGTGCACCTGGGGCGAGGGTAACGTAATCATCCAAGATCACATCATGCCCGATAGTACAATCCAGATTTAGGTGCACATGCTGCCCCAGCGTAATGTTGACCGTCAAGATATTGCCCGCACAGATGACAGTTCCCGGGCCAAAGGTCGTCCAACGGGCTGAATAAACGACATTCGGGTGAATAAAACTGGCGGGAACAAACCCCATAGCCTGCGCTTTATGCATGGTTTTCTCGCGCGTTTGAGGCGAGCCAATGCCACCGACAATCTGTGCTCTGGGGTATTGCTGAAAGGCATCGACTAGGCTCAGAACAGGAATGTCATTTGGGTAGGTGCCTTGTTTTTGCGGATCGTCATCCACGAAGCAAACCACCCGATACACGTTTTGGCCGCTGGTCGTGCATTCTTCAATCAGCCAGGCAAGCTCCCGTGCGAAGCCGCCACTGCCGTAAATGATAATAGGCTGCATGGTTGTTTACTCTTTCGCTTGATTGGCTGGTGGTGATGGTACCGGGTTACCCATAAATTCGGGCATGGTCGCATCGCCTGCTGCACTGATTCCCTCGCGCCGGATGACCTTCCAGGCGGTGATGGCCAGGATGCGCAAGTCTAACCATAGCGACGCATGGTCTACATACCATACATCATACGCGAATTTGTCTTCCCAACTAATTGCATTGCGCCCGTTGATCTGCGCCCAGCCCGTGATGCCGGGCCGGACTTCGTGACGCCGGGCTTGCTCTTGGGTATAGCGGTCGAGATAGCGCATCAGCAATGGGCGCGGCCCGACCAAGCTCATATCACCCTTGAGCACATTCAACAATTCGG
>DAOTVD010000001.1:0-19763 GCA_034437075.1 Anaerolineae bacterium | reverse complement strand
TTGCTGGACCGTCATCAGGACATATTTCGTTTTACGCGCTTGATGATCGAACTACGCAAGCGGCATCCTGTGCTACGCCAAGAACGCTACATGTCCGGCGAGCAAGACCCCGTCACGGGCTTGCACGACATCGAATGGCATGGGGTGCGCTTCCGCCAGCAAGATTTTAGCCATTACACCAACGCCATCGCGTTTTCGCTGGCGGGGATGGGCCAAGACAACACATTTTACGTGATTATCAATGCCTACTGGGAGGGCATCGACTTCGAATTGCCGCCTTTGCCCAAGGGCTGGTTGTGGGTGCAGGTCGTCAACACCGGCCTAGAATCGCCCGATGATATTTGCGCGCTTGGCCACGAACGCCCCGTTCATCCCAAACAGACGAGCTACCATGCCGGGCCGCGTTCGGTTATCATTCTCATGTCGAACCAATAACCTATGGCAAGATGTTGACGACGCAACCACGCCGCAAGGCGACACATACAAACATTCTCATGACGAATCAATACCCCATTGAAAGAGTTGAAGATTCATGAACGACATTCTACAAACTCTGGCCGTGTTGCTCGCTGCTGCTTTTTGGGGCGGGCTAGTGGCCATCGACTTCATCGTAACCCCCATCCGCTTCAACCTGAAAAACGCTGACCCCGAAAGCCTGCAACGCCTGGCCAATGAAATTTTTCGGATGTTTGGCTATGTGCAAATCGGCCTATTGGCGGGCGTATTGTTGTTCAGCCTGCTGGGCGGGGCGGGGTTGCCCGTGCTATTGCCCGCCTTTTTCGCCCTGGCGCTGGCGGGGCTAAACGCGGGCTTGCTAGAGCCCATGATGCGCCAAATGCGTAGCCCGCAACTCTCGCCCGAAGAACGCGAAGCCAAAGCCGACACCCGCAAACAACTTCACCAGGCGTACTTGGCTAGCGATCTGTTCAAAGTGGCGCTAGGGGCGCTGTTGTTGGTTGCGCTGGTAAGTGCCTGACCCGTTTTGCTAAGCTCAGCGTACATTACAACCATAGATGTTAAGGTTTTTTCATGAAGAACGGCCAACAAGCGCCCGACTTTCGCCTGGCGGACGTCGATGGCAAGGTTTATCACCTGGCGGACATCCGCGCGGAGTCGCGCGCGGTGGTGTTGCTATTTTTACGCCATTTGGGGTGAATCCCGTGCCGCGAGCACGCCGAAGCCCTCGCGGCATATACGGGTGAGTTCACCCGCCACGATACAACCATCCTCGTGATTTCGTTTGGCAAGCCCTACTGGGCGCGCATCTGGCAAGAACGCACCGACGTGCCCTTCCCGCTATTGCTCGACCAGGAACGCAAGGTTTATGCAGATTATGGGCTGCAAAGTTCGTTGCTGGGCAACCTAAGCCCCGGCACGCTCTGGCATTACGCCAAACAGATTTTACGCGGCAATTTACCCCGCTTCGACCGGGGCCGCATCGACCAGATGGGCGGCGATTTCGTCATCGATAGCGCGGGCCATGTGCGCTATGTGCATCGTAGTACGACGCCCACCGATCGTCCACCCGTGGATGATCTGCTGGAAGCCATCCGCGAATTGCAACCGACCAAGACAGGCTGAATTCGAAAAGGTTGAATCCGATGAGCCAAGCACATTATGTCTGCCAACTGGATGATTTGCCGCCCGACCAGCCGCGTTGTTTTCGGGTGGCCGAACGGGATATCCTGCTCGTGAACTATAAGGATGTCATCCACGCGGTGGATAATCGCTGCGGGCACATGAGCGCCGCGCTGCATAAAGGCACCTTTACCGATGGGTTAATCGTCTGTGGGTTGCATGGCGCAGGCTATGACGTGGCTACGGGCCACAAAGAATGGGATGCCATCATCCCGCCGCCGATGGCGAGCTATCGCCACAGCGACGACCCGCGCTTGCAAACCTTTGGCGAACTCATCGAGAGCGTAGAAACGCGCGACATCGCGCGCCACAAAACACACATCGACCATGGCACGGTATATGTCACGCTCAGCGCGGACTAGCTCAGTTCGCGCAAGGTATACGGAATCAGTTCTGTGACGGTCGGATGCGGGTGCATCGCATTTGCAAACACCGTATAGGGCGCGTCCGCATACATCAGATTCGTGACACTGCCGACGATTTCATCGCCTTTGATGCCCAAAATCGCCGCGCCCAAAAAGCGTTGGGTTTTAGCATCCACCACGAATTTCATTAGCCCTTCGGTTTCGTCCATCTCGATGGCGCGCGACACGCTGCTCATGGGTTTGCTAGCGGTTAACACTTCGTAGCCTTGGTCGCGGGCTTGGGTTTCCGTCAGGCCCACGCGCCCCAGCGGCGGGTCAATATATAGCGCGTAGGTCATGATGCGGTCGTCCACCCGCGCGGTGCCATCCCCAAACAGGATATTATCCAGCACTTCCCAATCATTAACCGAGGTATGCGTGAATGCCCCATGGCCGTTTACGTCCCCCAAAGCCCATACGCCAGGAACGCTCGTTTCTAGCTTATCGTTGATGACGATCTGATTACGTTTATCGACCTCAAGACCTGCCGCGTCTAGGCCGATGTCACTATTGGGGCGGCGCCCCGTGGCCAGCAACACGTGCGACCCGATGACCTGTTTTTCTGGCTCGGCGCAATCCAACCCGGCCACGATCTGACCATCCGCGCCTTGGCTGAGCGAGATGCATTCAGCATTCGTGCGGATGCCGATGCCTTCGGCTTCCATGATGCCGCGCACGGCTTCGGAGATTTCCGGGTCTTCGCGCTTAATCAAACGGTCCGACATTTCGACAATCGTCACCTGGCTGCCGAAGCGCCGGAACGCCTGGCCCAATTCTAGCCCGATATAACTCCCGCCGATGATGATGAGGTGTTCGGGTATGGCGTCGATTTCTAGCAACGATTCGTTGGTCAAAAAGGGTACGTCCTGCACCCCGTCGATGTCGGGAATATGCGGATGCGCGCCCGTGTTGATGAAAATTTTCTCGCTGCTGAGCGTCTGGCCGTTCACGTCGATCTCATGCGGGCCAGTGAAGCGGGCTTCGCCCCGGATGATGTCGAGCTTATCCAGGCCGCCGAGCCATTCATTCAGGCCATCGCGCGAACTACCGACGACTTTGCGGCGCCGGGCTTGCACCGTCTCCCAGTTGATTTGAATCTCGCCAGGGATGACCACCCCGAAATCAGCGCCTCGGCGGGCGATGTGGGCCGCGCGCGCGCTGGCGATGAGCGTTTTGCTCGGTGTGCAGCCATAATTCACGCAGGTGCCGCCGAGTTTGTCTTTTTCGATGAGGGCGGTGTGCCAGCCCAGTTCGCCGGCCAGCTTACCTGCCAGCGGAAAACCCGCCTGGCCCGCGCCGATGATGATCGCGTCATAATGCTGTGTCATGAATTGCTTATCCCTTAGTTTGCTGGTCGTGTCGCTTGTTTGGATGTCCTTGCCAGGGGATAATCTTACGCCCCAGAAGAGCCAGCACCAACAATGTTAGAGCCGCCAAGCCCAGCGGCCATGGCGTCCAGGTCAAATCTACCACGGGCGCCCAGGCTACGAAAGCGTCTTCGCCGGGGGTGTGGGTCAGGCGTTGCACGGTGCTGCCATCAGGCCGCATGCGGTATAGCTCGCCCGTTTGCGAACGATTCGACCAGAACACCAGCCAATCGCCTTCGGGCGTCCAGGTTTCTAAACGATTATGATGGCTATTGGGGGTCAGTTGCTGAAGGGTGCCGCCTTCGGGGCGGACGCGATAAATGCTGCTGCCTTGCCCGCTCAGCGAGCGTAAAATCAGCCAATCGCTATTGGGTACCCACCCTCGGAACGCCATGTCGCCGGGCACTTGCGCGATGGGCTGCGCCTGGGGCACTGTGCTCAGATTTTGCGGCGGCCCGGCCCGCCAAAGCGCGCTGCGGCCTTCGTGACGGGCCTGAAAGAGCAATTCGCCCGTCTCTAGCCAGTCAATAAATGTATCCGTGCCGATGGTATCCGTCAGGCGTTGCAGGTTGGTTTGCTGTTGCAGCAAGCTTTGTTCGGCAAAACTTTCGGGCACGTCGGCGGCTTCGCTGAGGCGCGCCTGGGCTTCTTGCAGGGTTGCGTCAAATGGGGCATCCTGCGAGCTCGTCACCACGTTTTGACCAGCAAACCGAAAACGATATAGTTCGCCGCGCGTGCCAAAATCAATGCTCAGCAGCAACCAATCCCCGGCGGGCGCCCAGGCATGGAAGGTATCCTGCCCGGCCCCAAAAATGAGTTGCTCCTGCTGCGTGCCATCCGTGCGCACGCGGTGCAGCTTCAGGTTATTGCCGACAAAGGATCGGAACACCAGCCATTCGCCATCCGGCGACCAAGCCTGGAAGAAATCTGGGCCGGGGGTGCGCGTCAGGCGGATGCTCTCGCGCGTGTCCATGTTCAAGCGATAGAGTTCGCGATTACCTTGGCGCTCGTTTTGGTAGAGCAGCCAGTCTTCCCCCGGCCCCCAGGTGATAAACTCATCAAGACCCTGGTTAGCGGTCAGTTGCTGCACATCCGAACCATCGGCCCGCATCCGAAAGAGTTCGACATTGCCGCCATTGCCTACTCGGTTAGATTGAAAATAGAGCCATACGCCATCTGGCGACAGCGCCGCGAACCAATCGTGGGCCGCATGGCGCGAGAGATTCTCCAGTTGGCCGCCATGCGGGCGTTGGCGGTAAATTTCCCATTGCAGATTCTCATAGCGCTGGATGTACATCCAGGCACCGTCTGGCGACCACCCGCGAAATTCATTCAGGTTGTTATCCGGCGAGAGGCGGCGGGTGGTGCTGCCGTCGATGTGGCTGCGATACAGCGCCCATTCGCGGCCTTCGGTGGTTTTGTGTAACATCCATTGTGTGGTGGGGACGGTGCTTCGGGCGCGGGTTATCAGCCCGGCACTCAGCAGGATGCATAAGGCGCATGTCAAAAGTGTTACACGTCGTAGAAGCAACATACCCTATTATAGGCTGGTCGGTGCCCAAAGTGCGAGCTGGTTCTATCGGAGTACCGGACTAATTGCCTGCTACAAACCAACCCAGCATCTGCCCAAACAAAAAAACGACCATTGCATTAGAGGTCGGGTAAGGCGAATGCCAGCGCGTGTACGTTCGCCAGCCCCAGGCTAACACGGGCAACGCGAGAAATCCGCCTAGCACGACGCTCCACGGCAACAACCAACCGCCCAACGCTAACGACAGGCCATAAGCCGCCAGCGCGACCCCAGCATATAAGCGCCGCAGGGTTTGCGGCGTGTAGCGAGTGGCCAAGGTAAATTTGCCGACTTGTGCATCGGCTTCGCGGTCGGCCCAAGTGGTCGCCAGCAGATTATTGAAGGTCAGCATGGTGAAGGGTACCACGGCCAGCGCAATCCCTGGCGAGATGTCCTCAGCCAGCACGCTATAGCCGTATAAATGCAAAAAGACCCCGCCCAAAACCGCATTATCGAACTCGCCCCACCCCTGCCAGGCTAGCTTCAGCGGCGGCAATGAATACATCCAGCCGAAGAACGCGCCCACGGCCAATAGCGCCACACTGCCCGCGCTGAGAATGCCCAGCGCCCAAGCCACTATCCCCACTGCTAAGCCCGGCAACAGCGTTCCCCAGGCCGCATAGAGCGCCACGCGGCGCGGCACATCCCCAGCGGGCAAAACGCCACTACCGCCCGAATATAGCGTCGGGCGGGTGAGGGCGTCTGTCTCGTAATCGGCATATTCGTTGGTGTAATGGATGGAAAGCGACACGAGCAACAACGCGACGAAGCCCCAGCCGATAGGCTCTGCATCCAGGCTATAGCCTGCGGCGCGCGCGATGAGCAACCCGGCGATATACACCAAAAACACGCTGAGCATAATCACCGGGCGGGCCATGCCCCACAAGGCCAACAACAAGGTCATGCGGCTGGGGTTAGGCGCTAGACCGGGCTTGTTGGTCGGATAAAGCATCATAATGCACGCCGGTTAACTCGGCGGAGATTTCCCACAAGCGGCGCGCGAGGTCGGGGTCTTGGGCCCGTTTGGAAGGGTCTTGCGCACCCGGCCCACCGCGCACCCCGAAGAATCTAGGCCCCCAGAATTGTCCGCCCTGGGCATCGGGCATCGTCGCGGCGTAAAGCTGCGGCAAAACGCCCATCTCCACCCGCCCCGCAATAAGCGTATTGGCCACGGAAACCACGGTTTTATCGACCAGGTTGCCTGTTTCCTGCGCCATGCCGGGTTGCAAATTCGTGGCCACATACCCCGGATGCACGGCCAGGCTTAAGGTATCGGCTTCGGCAGCCCGCAGGCGGCGGTCGAGTTCTTTGGCAAATAGCACATTGGCCAATTTACTCTGCCCGTAGCGCCCCCAACGCTCGTAACGTTTTTCGGCCTGTAAATCATCAAAATGAATATCGCCCATCGTGTGATACAGGCTAGACACCGTCACCACGCGGCTACCGGGCGTCGTAAGCAACAAGGGCAGCAGACGCCCGGTCAGCGCGAAGTGTCCCAGGTGATTAACCGCGAATTGCAGTTCGTAGCCCTGGGGGCTCTGGCGATAGGGCAAGGCCATGATGCCCGCGTTATTCATGAGTACATCCAGGCGCTCAAATTCGCCGCGAAAGGTTTCGGCAAAAGCGGCCACGCCATCCAGGTCGGCTAGGTCTAAGTGCATGATCTGCACATCGGCCTGCGGGATTTCTGCACGGATATTGGTTTGGGCGGCCTCGGCTTTAGCGGTGTTACGGCTGGCAATGATCACCTGCGCGTTTTTGCGGGCGAAAGCCAGCGCGGATTCATATCCCAGCCCGCTATTGCCGCCGGTAATGAGTATGGTTTTGCCTGTTTGGTCGGGCATATCGTTAGCGCGCCATTTGGCCATGTATCATCCTCGCTTGTGTATAACACCCCATTTTGTGGATATTAGCATCGTCCTCGCTGGGTAGCCAATCGGTATGAAAAAACCTTAAGATTGCGCGTCCAGACTTTGCATTCAGAGCAGGTGCATGTAAAGTAAGGTGAATGACGGCAGCTTCGGAGTTTACCGCATGTTCTTGTCTGATGACCCGCAAGTTGTAGAGCGCGACTTTCGCCAAGCCTACGTGAAACGCCATGGTAAATCCCTGAAAGAATTCCAGCGCCTGGAGAACGGCCAGTATCTCATCAACGGGATTTCATTCACCGAGCTTGAGGTTTGGGCCATGCTCGACACCCTACAAACCGAAATTGCCGAACACGATAAGACGCTCGTCAAGCGGCTCATCAACTTCTTTAAGCAACGTTTTTAATCCGCCAGATAGCCCGCCACCCAGGCCGCGCCTTCGGCCCATTGGGGGTCAGCGTATAAATCTTCTAGCACGGCCCGAATGATCCAGCGAACATCCTCAGACGGCCAGCGCGCCCAGGTCGCCATCTGCAAAAATACGCTTGGGGCATCGCTAGGCACCACATGCACCAGGGCCTCTTGCAAGGTCGCGCGTAAGGCATCATCTACCACCGTTTGACTCCATACATAGCGCAACGCCCGCTGCATGATGTCCAACACATCGACCAGCGCGCTGGGCGGTTGGGTTGTGCCACTATACAAAGCGCGGCTGTTGGCCGTAACGATTAAGCGCCACTCGGGCGCGTTGGCGGCCAGGGCCATGTAACGCAAACGGCGCTGCGTGGGGGCCCAGGTGCGGCGCAGCAAGCGTTCTAGCCCCAGCGCGGCGATGCGCTGCACGCGCGGCAACGGACTATTGGCTTGCTCAAAGAGCACGGTCAAGCCTTCTTCGATATGATGATACGCCGCCGCCCATTCGCCCAGGCCCACCGCCGCCGCCATTTGCAACGCCTGCAAGGGAGAGTCCGGGTCTTCGCCAAAAAAACTGGGCGGGTGATGAATGTTCAGCCACATCAATAACCACCACATATGTTGATAGCCCAGGCGCAAGGCTGTATCGTCCGCCGCGCAAATCGCATGGACGGCATCCCCAAACGCGCCGAGCAATTCAGCATTCAAGTCTGCATCTGGCAAGCCGATGTGGTCAATAAAATAATCTTCCAGGGCCAGAATGTCTGGATCGAGCAAGCGATTACGGGTATGTTGGTAGAGACTGTAGCGCGCCAGGTTAAATTCGTTGGGCGGCAACAGGCCAGGGCTTTCTAGGGCGGCTTTCAGCAGCGTTTGCAGGGCGTCGTGATGCGCGGTCATGGCTTCAGGTCACATTCCGTTTTCAGCCGACATACGGATGATTATAAAAGATCATCGCGTTTTCAGTCGATGCGGCGCAGGGCCAGCGCCAATAAGGCGGGCGGTTCGCCAACCAGGACGGGCACTTCGCGCACATCCGCTATGTGCAAATTCAGCCGCGTACAAGCTGCGTGGTAATCCGCCCAGCTATGGATGTAATGCTCAATGCCGAAGACGTGCCCGCCGCGTTGGCCGCGCCGTTGGCCGCCGCTCCACATACGGTGAGGATGCACATCGCTGAGCAGCGCAACGCCGCCAGGGCGCAGCGCCCGCCGGATTTCCGTCAGCAAGGCCCACAAACGCGGCTTGGGCAGGTGCCCCACCGCCAACCCGCAGATGATGACATCCAGGCTGCGCGCCCGCAGGGGCAAGGCGGTCATTTCAGCTTCGACCGGGTGCGGCGGCGTCCCGGCGCGCAACATCGCCGCGCTGGCATCCAGGCTGAGCACCAACGCCGCGCCGCGTTGGGCGGCTAACTCTCCCCAGCGGCCACTCCCGGCGGCCAGGTCTAGCACGGTTTGCCCGCGCAGGTCATCTGGCAGCATGGCCAAGAGTGTATCTTGTTCCAATTGCATGAAGGCGTTATGCGGGCGCGGCGGATATTCCGGCGCCCAAGCATCGTAAGCCTCTTGCGCGGAGAGCACAAGCGGGCGACGACGGCGCAACAGTTGGCGCAAACGGTGCATGGTATCCGACCTTCTGGCTAGATAATGTCTTGCGCGCATTGTAGCATACTTGACCCCGCCGCCCCCGCCGGGCATAATCCTCGGCTATGACAGAGCATACATTCCGACCCACACGCTATGATGCGGCCTATCTGGCGCTGATCGTCCTGGCGGTGGTCATCTGGTTTCATCCGTTTTTCTTGCAGGGTGAATATCTCATCCCCCCCAATGCCAACAGCATCTATCCCTGGTATGGCACCGACGCCTATACTGCGCCCCATCCACAAGGCAGCATGGACGCCGTGCGCGAGAGCTACCCCATTTGGGCGCTAACGCATGAATACCAACGTGCGGGCATCCCGCCGACCTGGAACCCGCACATCCTCAGCGGTAACGCGATGCTGGCCAACCAATTTGCGATTCCCTATTCGCCCTTAAAGCTGCTCAATTTTTTCCTCTCGGCCCCGGCGGCCTGGAGTTGGGCCATCGTGCTAAAAAGCCTGCTCAGCGGGATGGGGCTTTATCTGGCGGTGCGCGCGTTGGGCCTCAGCCCTCCGGCGGCGACCGTCGGCGCGCTGGCTTGGATGCTCAACTGGCCGTTAGCGCACCAAACCCAAACGACCTATAGCGAAGGGCTCGCTCTGACACCGCTACTGCTCTTTGTGCTGATTTACGCCTGGCAAGCCCACGACTGGCGCCGCATGGGGGCATATACCGCGCTGGGAGCGTTGCTGGCGGGCTGGCAATTTCTGGCGGGCAATGTACAGATGACCATTTATGCCTGCCTGTTTTTGGGGGCCTTCGCGCTGATCTATGCCTGGGCGCGCAGCCTGCGCCCCTGGCGCCCGTTTATGACTGTCGTAGCCGTTTATGGGCTGGGGGTGTTCGTGGGCGCGGTGCAATTGGCCACCAGCTACGAATTATTCACGTTTAGTATGCGCGGGGTGGGCCATACACACCTGAACCGGGGTATTTTGCCCTATACCGAAATCAGTCTACTTAATCCTTGGATTTACTTCTGGCAAAATTTTGAATTTCCATCTCTGCGGGATGCCTATTGGCTGAACGACCGCTGGAATCCGTATATTGGGCTGTTGCCGCTTTTGCTGGTGGGCGTGGCCGCGCGCTTTGTGCGAGATCGCCTGGCGCTGGGGATTCTGGTCGCGACGCTAGCGGCAGTCGGGGTTTTGCATCTGCTGTATCCAAGCATCATCGCCGAGCCGCTGAACGAAATTATCCCCGGCTATAACGTGCTGGATCACGAGCGCATTTTGCTGATTTTACCCTTGCCGCTGGCGGTCTTAGCCGCCTATGGCGCCGATTGGCTGCTGGCGAATGGGTGCACGTGCTGGCCCGCGCTGCGCCGCCTGTTGATGATCGCGGCCTTGGTTGTGCCCCTGATGTTGGCGGGCTTGCTCGCGCTGACCGCGTTTTTCGCGGCGGAAGAAGCCGCCGCCCCAACCGGCGACACCTTCAGCGACCAGCGCACGCGCGTCGGGCTGGGTCTACTGGCGGATTATTACAACATCACGAATCCGTTATTTGTGGTTTCGTTGGGTTTCGCAGTCGGGGCGTTGGGGCTGGTGTGGGCTTATGGCCGCGGACGCCTGGCGCGGCGCGGCTTCGTCGGCGGGATGCTGCTCGTGGCTGGGGCGGATCTGCTGCTGATGGCCAGTGTTAATATCGCGACCACCCCCCCCGACAAGCTCTACCCAGCCACGGACGCAACGCGCTTCTTGCAAACCCGCATGGCGCAGGAAGGGCCATTTCGCATCACCGCCGCGCCGAACACACTCAACCAAGGCCGCGAAAGCGGCCCCTACGCCGCGTATCGAGACGACCATGGCTGGTTTATGTCGTCCTCGCAGCCCGTTTTGCCGCCCAACGCCGCGACGCTCTACGGCTTGCACGACGCGCGCGGCTATGAAAGCGTCTTCACGCTCTGGTATGCCGAATATCTGGCGCTAGCGGACGACCGCCCGACGCCCTTCGGCGCGAATGTGTGGCCGAGCAATGTGGCCCGCGCGCCGCTTATGGATGTGCTGAACGTGCGTTATGTCCTGGCTATCGAACCGCTGAGCGACCCCCTGCTTGAACTCGTCTACGATGATGAGATTCTGATTTACGAAAATCGCGCGGCGCTGCCCCGCGTGCGCCTGCACGATACGCTCATCCCCTTGCCGGACGATGACGCGGTGCTGGCGGCCCTCTCCGCGCCAGGCTACGACCCGCGCGAGGTCGTTTACATGACCGACGAAACCGCCCCGCCCGGCGTCGTGTTGGAATCCGTGGACGGTGCCGAAGCGCGCCTGATAGACTACGCGCCTCATCGCGTGGTTGTAGGGGTAGCAACATCTGGCGCGGCGCTCTTGCTATTGGCAGATGGCTATCACCCAGGGTGGCGCGCGGAGATCGACGGCCAGCCCGCCGAAGTGCTGCGCGCGAACCATACCCTGCGCGCGGTGATCCTGCCCCCCGGCGCGGAACAGGTCGTGTTTACGTTTGCCTCGCCGCTATATGAGACAACGCTCTGGATATCCATGCTAAGTGGGGGCGCGCTGGGGTTGGGCGCGCTCGTCTTGGGGGGCTTAGGGTACCGAAAACGGGATCGCCTGGTGTAAATGCGCGGGGCTATAGAGTTCATCCAGCGTGAACAGCGCCAGATCATCCAAGCGGTTGGTTTGTTCGGCGACGGGCAAATACGACAATTCCGCGGGTGGGTAAATCGCCGTCCAGTTGAGGCCGCTATGCTTGAGCGCGATGAGTTGGCGCAGGTGCTCGGCCTGCATGGGGCTATGGGGCCGTTCGGGCGTTTCGGCATAAGCGCCGCCGGAGAGCACCGCCACGACCCGCCACACGCCATGGGCCTGCAACGCGCGGATAATCGTCTGCGTGCCTTCCGAGAGCAGGGTCGAATGGTGAAAATGCCCCCATTTGCCCAGCGCGATGAACGCGGCTTGTTGGCCTGCGCAGGCGCGTTCTACGGCAGGGTAATGCAACACATCGCCGCTGAAGGTTCGCAAGCGCGGGCTTTGCAGGCGCACCCGGTCGGGCGGACGATAAAAGGCGGTCACGGTCTGGCCATCTAATATGGCATTTTCTACAAGGTGACGACCGATGTGCGTGGCCGCCCCAAACACGATGAGCTTCATAATGGTCATCAATTGACTATACACTGACCCTGATTGTATCACGGACATCTCTCGCCGCCGACATGATTGGCACACTGATTCAGCGCTGTACTGGGCAAGTCCAACCCCAGCACAAACCGCGCATTCGGTCTACAATAAACGCCACAGTGCCGGCTGGAGTAAACCCTATGACGCCACAACAACCACTGCATGTTCTGTTAATTGAAGACAGCTTCAGTTACGCCGAACTCATCATCGAATATCTGACCGGCGTGCGCCACAACGCCTATACGGTGCACCATGCCGATAATCTGACCGCTGCCGTGCAGGACATCCCGAATCTGACCGTAGACATCGTCTTGCTCGATCTGGGTTTGCCCGATAGCGGCGGCCTGGATACCCTGCAACATGTCCTGAGCGCGCTGCCGCATACGCCGATCATCGTCCTGACAGCGGACGATGACGAAAAACAAGGGCTGAATGCCATCGCGGGCGGTGCCCAAGATTATTTATTTAAGGGCGACATCACGCCGCGCTTGTTGCAGCGTGCTTTGCGCTATGCGCTAGAGCGTCACCAGGCCGACCAACGCCGCCGCAAGCTGGAAAGCGAGCAACATAAACTCTCGCGCGTGGTGGAGCAAAGCCTGTCGGCGGTCATTATTTACGACCTCAGCGGTTGGGTCGAATATGTGAACCCGCGTTTTACAGCCATGACGGGCTACAGCCTGGCCGACGCGCGCGCGCAACGCCGCACAACCCCGAACGAGCACCCCCACATCCGGCAGACTGTGCGCGCGGGGGGCGAGTGGCACGGCGAGTTCCGGCGCACACGCGCGGACGGCGAGCCCTATTGGGAGCGGGTTTCGGTTTCGCCTATTCGCGATGCCAAGGGCCAACTGACCCATATTTTGGAAGTGCGCGAAGACATCTCTAAACAAAAAGACGCCGTGAATGCCCTGGCCGAAAGCGAAGAAAAATTTCGCTTGCTAACCGAAAGTTCGCCCACCGGGATTTTCATCATGCAAGATGAGATTATCCGCTACGCCAACCCCGCGTTCGCGCGCCTGGTGGCCCGCGCGCCAGAAGACATCCCAGATAATCTGCACCTGGCCGACATCATCAGCGCGGATGCACTGCCGGATTTACGCGCGGGCCTGCAACGCCTGCAACAGCGCGCCCAAGACAGCCTGCGCGCCACCTTGCGCATTCAAAACGGCGAACCCACCCCCCAACCCGTGGAACTCTTGGCCCAACGCATTGATTACGGGCATCGAAACGCGATTATCGGCAGCCTGCAAGATACCTCCAGCGAGGCAACCATGCGCCAGGCCGAACGCGAACAGCGCTTGTGGGCCGAAAGCCTGCGCGATGCGCTCATGTTGCTGACCAGCACGCTGGACGCCGACGAAGTGCTGGAACGCATGCTCAGCAGTTTAGAGCGCGTGGTGCCCCACGACGCGGCCAACATCATGCGCCTAGAGGGTGACCTGGCCTATGTTACGGCGCATCGGGGGTATCCTCTGAACGCTGAAAATCGCGTGTTCCGCGCGGCTGATCTGCCACCGTTGCACGACGAAGCGCCCCAATCCATTGGTGATCTTACGCAAGAGAGCGCCTGGCCAGTGCTGAGCACACCCGCCGCGCGTGCCATCTTGAGTGTGCCCATCCGCCTAGATAATACCATCGTCGGCCTCTTGAACGTCATCAGCCATACGGCGCACTGTTTTGAGGATCATCATCTCGAACGGTTGGGCGTCTTTGCTGGGGGGGCGGCTATCGCCCTCAATAACGCCGACATCTATCACCAACTCAACCGCTACGCGGATGAAATTTCGCTGCTCAACCGAGCCAGTTCGTTTTTATTCACGACCCTTTCCGATGCGCAGGACGTGGCCGAGATCAGCGCGCAGGTTGTCGCCGCCGTGGCGAATGCATTCCCCGGCGTTGAATGCGCCGTTTTACTGCCCCAAGCGGGCAATCTCGGGCCACGGCCCTCGGCCCAAACGCCGGGCTATCTGCCTCGGCGCGCCGCTAATCGCAACGAAACGCCCGCAGGCGTAGCCGCGCAATTGCTGCTGCCCTTGCACACTGGGCAACGCACGCTGGGCCTGCTCGATTTGCAAAGCACCGCCGCAGACGCTTTTGACGAACGTGACGAGCGTATTTTAGGCGCCGTCGCCACGCGCGCCGCGACGGCCATCGAGAACATGCAGCTTTACGACCAAACACAACACCAAGCCGACGAGCTCGCCGCGCGCGTGCGAGAGCGCACCGCCGAGCTAGAAAACGCGCGCGACCATGTCGAAGCCATCCTCAACAGCAGTAGCGACGCCATCGCCCTCACTAACTTGGATGGCTTCATCCACCAGGCCAACCCCGCCTTTAGCACGCTATTTGGCTATTACGACGAGGGCACCTATTTTCAGCAAACGCTGACGCTCCTCATGGCGTCCGACAGCATCCCGGATTTACTCCACGCGCACCGAACGCTATTGAGCGATGAAACGCCCCAACGCATTGAGGTGACCGCCCAACGCCGCGATAAGAGCACCTTTTCGGCGGAATTGGCGCTGGCGCTGCTGCCAACGACGAGCTATCACGCGGTGGGCATTGTTTGCACCTTTCATGACATCACCGCCCATAAGGCGATGCAAGCGCAACTACGCACCGCGCTAGAAAAAGAACGCGAGTTGGGCAACCTGAAGACGCGCTTCATCGCCATGGCCAGCCACGAATTCCGCACCCCCTTGGCCGCGATCCAGTCGTCTAGCAATATCGTGCGTGACTACCGCGCGCAAATGAGCGACACCGAAATAGACGATACGCTGACGGACATCGACGAACAAGTGGCCCATATGAACCGCTTACTCGAAGATGTACTCACCATCGGGCATGCCCAAGCCCAAAAAGTAGATTTCCAGCCCGAGCCGCTGGCGCTGAGGCCGTTTACACACAAGATCATACAGGACGTCCGCCGCCAGCATGGCTCGGAGTATAGTATTGTTTTCTCTGCCACGAATGAAGCCGAACAGCCCGTGATGGCGGATAGCCGCTTATTGCGCCATATCCTCACGAATTTGCTATCGAACGCCATCAAATATTCCCCCGAGAACCCCGAAGTGTATCTAAAACTTCGGTTTACGGCGGAGGAAGTCATCTACGAGGTTATCGACTACGGTATTGGTATCCCTGCCGCCGACCGTGAACGCCTATATGAGACGTTTTTCCGCGCGGAGAATGTCGGCGCGGTGTCGGGTACGGGGCTGGGGCTGGCCATCGCCAAACATGCCATCGATCTACACGGCGGGCGCATGAGCTTCGATAGCATCGAAGGCCAGGGCACCACGTTTCGGGTATACTTACCCCGTAGCGATTATTCGGATGCAACGTCGGAGCAGGCCCCATGACGACAGTTCTGGTCATTGAAGATGAAGCCATCATCCGCAAGAATATTCTCAATATTCTGCGTTTCGAAAAGTTCGAGACACTCAGCGCGGAAAGCGGCGCGGTGGGGGTGGCGCTGGCGCGCGAACATCACCCCGATCTCATCATCTGCGATGTGGTCATGCCTGGCTTGGATGGCTACGCCGTTTTGCAAGCCCTGCGCCACGACGAAACCACGCGCGATATTCCCTTCATCTTCCTGACGGCCAAAACCGAACGCGCCGACCTGCGCCAGGGGATGAGCCTGGGCGCAGATGACTACCTGACCAAGCCGTTTACCAATGCCGAATTGATGGAGGCCGTCCGTAGTCGTTTGGCGCGCCTGACGGGCTTGCGCGAACAGGAACGCCACGAATTAGAGAGTGCCAAGCAGAAGTTGATGCAAGTGGTGGCGCACGAACTTCGCACCCCGCTCATTTCCATCAGCACGGTGCAAGAATTGATTGCATACCGATGGGATAAGCTCTCGAAAGATGAAATCGGCGAACTGCTCGATACGATGGGCTCGGGTACGCGGCGGCTCGCGCGTCTGATCGAACAAATTGTGCTGATGACCCAAATGGATGCTCAGGTATTGACGGCGCAGAAAATTCAGGAAAAAGGCTTGCCGCAGCCAGCGCATGATTTGCTACAAGGTAGCCTTTCGCTGGCGCAACGCTTCAGCCTGCGCGAAAAGCCCATCGTCATCCACCACCACCTAGGCCCAGAGAATCCGAATGTGCGTTGCGATCCGTTTTCACTAAAACACGCCATCGCCGAACTAATTGTCAACGCAATCAATTATTCTGGGCCAGAAGGCGAAATCTGGCTGAGTAGCGTGGCCGAGCAATCTATGGTGCAACTCATCATCCGCGACAACGGCGCGGGGATGTCGCCCGCTATGGTGCAACACGCCTTACAACCCTTCCAACAAATTGACCGCGAGCGCCACGAGCAGCAAGGTATCGGGATGGGGTTGCCACTCGCCCAGCGCATCCTGGCTATGCACGCTGGCATGCTCACCATCCGTTCGGCCCCCGAACAGGGAACCACCGTGGCCGTTAGCTTACCTATTTGGGAGCCAAGCACCCCCGCTTAAGCATGATCACGCGGCGAGATAATTCGCCAAGCCCGGTATAGGGGTGCGAACACGCCCACTACATAACAAAAATTGATACGGTCAACGGCGGTCAAATCACCGTAACGATAAGGCTTTTCCAAGTATTTAACTATGCCGCTTGCTTTTGTCGAAAAGGATACCGGCTTGATTTTACCCCCCTCTAGCTCCCCCCGAATTCGGGGGGAGAACTTACTCGTGCGCATAATAACCCCTCCCTGAATTCGGGGAGGGGCTGGGGAGGGGTAATTATTTTTCTGGAAAAGCCTAAGTCAGGTCTTCAGCTAGGATGGCATACTGCGACATGGTTCGTCGTTCCTTTAATCTTCTAGCCAGGCATATAAATCTTCAGCAACAAACAGCGTCAGCGTATCCGGTTGCATGCCCAGAATACGCGCCACGCTCAGGTACTTGTTCTTCCATCATGCCCAGGATGAGGGGGTCACGTTTTCCAGATAACAACACGTCGATGAGCGTTTCGCTAAAACGGCGCGGCAATGCCAAGATGATTTCGGCTGTGGCATATGGGTAATCTACGTGAAATACCCCCTCCCCGATGCCTTGCGCGATGATCTCGGCGACGAGTTCGGCGCCCGTGCTGATGGCTTCTTGGCGCATTTTCTCGCGGAGCAAGAGGTTTTCATCCTTATAAAGCGCGCGCAACATGGGCATGAGTTGGTCTTTATAGCTGATCTTCCATTGCCCGATTTCAGTAAAGAAATCTTTCAGTTTTTGCACAGCCGACCGCTCTTCGTCTAGGATGATCGGAAAAACCATTTTCAGTGTCTGGTCATACATGCGCTCGACAACAGCTTGTAATAAATCGGCCTTCGAGCCGAAATAGTGATAAAAGGTGCCTTTGGCCACGCCCACGGCGTTGATGATGTCTTGCACAGAGGTTTGGTCGTAGCTCTTTTCGAAAAACAGCGCCTGAGCCACATCTAAAAACTGGTCGTATCGGTCGTCGTAGTCTTTTACGATTCGCGTCATCTAGCTTGCCTTTCGTTCTCACTGACCGACCGTCGGTCGGGTGTGTCTATATTACGAAAATATCAGCGCTACCCCAAGAGAATTCTGGTATATTAAAAAATTTTGATGCGCTGCCCTGGTAAGGTGCTTGGGGGCGCTGGCACGCGGCTTTTGTGTTTTTTTTCAGCACTGCTAAATTGTACACAGTAGCAAATACATTAGCGGAATGACATCCATGACACAAACAACCGTGTTGACCAATCGCTATCAACTGGGGGCCATGCTGGGCGAAGGTGGTATGGGGAAGGTCTACACGGCTCACGACCGTTTGACGAGCCAAACCGTCGCCCTAAAACGGGTGTGGCTGGACGATAATCCAGAATTACGCCTGGCGCTATCGCATGAGTTTCGCATCTTGGCCGCTTTACGTCATCCGCATATCATCAGCGTATTAGATTATGGTTTCGATTCCTCCGGTAATCCGTTTTATACGATGGACTATCTCCACAAGGCAAAACCGCTGACAGATGCGCTAGCGGGGGCAACGCTCGAACAAAAAGTGAGCGCGTTTATCGATCTCTTGCACGTGCTGCGCTACTTGCACCAACATCAAATTATTCACAGCGACCTAAAACCCACAAATATTCTGATGGATGATCATGGCTGTGTAAAAGTATTGGATTTTGGCCTGGCAAGTTATTTTTCTTTGCGGCCATCCAGCGGAGGCACGCTGGCCTATCTGGCGCCAGAATTGTTGCGCGATAGGACTTCTACGGCGCAATCAGACTTATATGCTGTCGGGATCATGCTCTTCGAAACCCTCACGGGGGTGCATCCCTACCGTATGGTGAATATATCCCTGTTGGTGGAAGACATCTTACAGAGCTCGCCGGATATTTTCGCTATTCATAAGGCCGTGCCTGGACGCGCCGGGGTCATCTTGGGGGGGATTGTCGCGCGCTTGCTCGCGCTCGATCTGGCAGAACGCTACGCCGCGCCCGCCGAGGTAATCCGCGACTTGCAAAACGGGCTGGGGCTGCCCTCGGATGATGAAACCGACACCATGCGCGAGAGCTTTATCACGGCGGCGCCTTTCGTGGGGCGCGAGGCCGAACTCGCGGACTTGCGCGTAGGGTTGTTGAATCTGATCGAAACGCAACGCGGTGGCGTTTGGCTGATAGGTGGTGAAAGCGGCGTCGGTAAAACGCGCTTGATCGGCGAATTACGCACCAATGCCCTGGCAAGCGGGGCGCGTGTTTTGGCCGGGCAAGGCATCGCCGAGGCCCAGGCCCCTTTCGCTATCTGGCGCGATACCTTGCGCGGCCTGGTGTTGGGGGCCGCGCTCGATACCAATGAAGCACAAATCCTAAAGGCCATCCTGCCAGATATTGATAGCTTGACGGGGCGCACTTCGCCGGATGCGCTGCCGCTGGATACACCAGGACGCTTGCAAACCTTGGCCATGGCCATTTGCAATCTCTGCGCACGCATCACAACACCCACCCTCATCATCCTAGAAGACGTACATTGGGCGTTGGATAGCCTCGCCCCCTTGCAGGCCCTCTTGCGAGACATACACGCGATGCCCTTAATGCTGGTCGCCACGTTTCGCCAGGACGAAGCCCCCACTTTGCCCGACAAACTTTCTGATGCAACGCACATTGCATTAGAACCAGTCCCCCAGCGTGTGATCGCCCAGTACAGCGGCGCGGTGCTGGGCCAGCGAGGCGAAGCGCCGCACGTCGTCTCGTTCTTAACCCAGCAGACTAACGGCAATCTGTTTTTTCTGACCGAGTCATCCGCGCGCTGGCTGAGTCCGCAGGGAACCTGGCACGCATTGATGTGAGCGCCCTGCCGGATGACATCCAAACGGCGGGCATTGAAGCCTTATTGCAACGACGCTTGGCCAATCTGCCCGCTTGGGCTCAGGATGCATTACACTTGGCCGCTGTGACAGGCCAAACGATAGACGATGCCTTGCTGGCCCAATGGACGACCGAGCCGGAACGCTGGCGTATGACTTGCGCGGACTATCGCGTGATCCATGTGCAGGATGGTGTATGGCAATTCTTGCACGACAAACTGCGCCGGGTCATCTTGCAACACTTAACGGAGACGACGCGCGCGGCGGCTCATCGGCGGGTAGCCGAAACCATCGAAGCGGTTTACCCAGACAATCCTGACTACGCCTTTGCATTTCACGCGCATTGGCACGCTGCCGACGAACCCGACCAGGCATTACCCTATCTGGCGCCCGT